>CAZFBB010000149.1:0-7149 GCA_964517235.1 uncultured Fusobacteriaceae bacterium | reverse complement strand
TAAATTACGTAGACTAATTCTAGATATTATTCCCATTTTTCCTCCTAATCATTTCCTAATGCGTCTAGTGGTCTTACTTTTTTCACTAATCTAAGTGGATATAACATTGCTACTAATGAAACTAATGTTAATTCAATTAATCCAAGTGATATGTCACCTAAAGTAATTATTGGTTTTAGTACATCTCCACCATAGATAATTTGTAAAAATTCATTTGTTGTTTCAAGTCCTAAACTCCCTATAATTAAGAGCACTCCCATTCCTACTAATATACCAATTCCTCCAAAGAATAGAGATAAAAATATAGTTTCAGATACAAACATTCCCCTAAGAAATGACTTTTTTGCTCCTATAGCTCTCATCATTCCAAGTTCTGTAACTCTTTCCATTGCTGCCATACTTAATGTATTCATTATAACTATTATTGCAACAAAGAAAATAAATACTATAAACATATTTAATGCTATTTTTATAAAAAGAGCCATATTTCCTAAAATACCTACGGAAGTTTTCCAACTTATAGCCTTTGCATCAATATTATTTTCTTTAAAGATATTATTTAATTTTTCTATCATTTCATCTGCTTTATTTCCGTCATTTAATCTTAGAAGCACTACTTGATAAGCTCCATCATTTATTTTATTAGTATTTTCCACAATTTCATTACTTTGGAGGTCTTCTTGGAGGGTAGAAGTAAAGTCATCAAATGATACACTTTTATTTTCTTCATCCAAATCAGTTAAGAAATCATCTCCAAAAGAAAAATCTTCATCGAATAATGATAATTCTTCTTGACTAAGTTCTACTTCTTTTCCGCCAGTTAACATATTATTCGCTTCTCTATAACTTTTTATATCAATTAAATTGTAATTTCCCCAAAACTTATTTAGTGATTTAAATCTAAATACTCCTTTAATAGGTACTTTTACATCAAGAGAGGTATTGTCCTTTGACATTCCCATTACTACAATATTATCTAAAGTATCAATTTCTTCAAATAATTTTGCCTCTTCACTAAGATTTTTATTTACTAACCCATCTTTTTCACTTACATACCAATAGTCACTTGCCAAAAATGTTTCATCTCTATAAAGAGTAGATACTACTATTCCTTTTTCATTCTTTTTAAGGTTTTCACCTTCAACAAACTCTATACTATTTGGAAAAAATTCCATGTACTTTTCTACATCTACTCCTAACATGCCTATAAAATTTATATCTGATCCTGTATTTATTACACTACCAAATCCAACAGTTATAGGTAAATATTCCTTTATTTCATTATCTTCCTTTAGTATTGCTTCTAAGTCACTGAAATTTTCTATTACTTCAAGTGGTGTTCCCATTTGTCTTAGAAGCACATCATCAGTTAGCTCTCTACTTGATGATATTACTATGTCACCAGTAAATGTTTCACTAATATTTTCTTTTAGTCCCCTTTCCATTCCACTTACCATTCCATTACCTACAGTCATAAGTAAAGTTCCAATAAATAAAATAGCTCCAATTACAAGGCTCTTCCCCTTATGTCTCCAAATATTTCGCCATGCAATTTTCATAGTTAATATAGTTCCTGCTATAAAACTTTTTATCCTTTTATTCAATTCTAATTTTTTTAATAGTTTCATTCAAATCACCCTACTACTAATCCGTCTTTTATTTTTACTATCTTTTTAGCATATTTTAAAACATCTGGATCATGAGTTGAGAATATAAATGTAGTTTTTTCCCTTTCATTTAGCTCTTTCATCAATTCTAATATCTGTTCACTTGTTTCTGAGTCAAGATTTGCAGTAGGTTCATCAGCAAGGACTATGTCTGGTTCAGTTACAAGTGCTCTAGCTATTGCTACCCTTTGTCTTTGTCCTCCACTTAGTTCACTTGGTTTATGGTCTATATATTTTTCAAGTCCAACAGCTTCAATTAATTTTTCTGCTTTTTTTCTAATCTCTTCCTTTGAATACTTTTTCATTAAAAGTAATGGAAATTCAACATTTTCTCTGATATTTAATACTGGAATAAGATTAAATGTTTGGAATATAAAACCAATCTTATTTAACCTAATATTTGTAATTGCTTTATCTTTTAAACCAATAATCTCTTGCCCGTGTAAAATATAACTTCCAGCACTTGCATCATCAATACACCCAATTATATTAAGTAATGTAGTCTTTCCACTTCCTGATGGACCTACAATTGAAAGAAAATCTCCCTCTTCTACAACTAAATCAACACCTTTTAGAGCGTTAACAATAGTATCTCCCAAAGGGTAGTTCTTTTTCACCCCTTTAATATTAATAATTTCCATCATTTGCCTCCTTATCTCTTTTTTATATTTTACCATCAACTTTTTTTTACTAGTATTAAATTTATATAAAAATGTAAATATACATTTAAGTTGCAAATAAGAACATTTAACTTACATAAAAAATATAATTTAAATATAATTTAAACTTTTTTTATGTTTATAAAATGAATTTTTTTAAATTAATTAAATTATTTTCCTAAATATTTTCTCTTAGCATTTATTTTTTATAATGTGATACTTTAATAAAAATTTTTTATACTAAAGTATACTACAAGGTACCTTTTATTGCAAGGTACTTTTAAAAATTTTTATATTTTATAAAATTAAATAATTTAATTTTTTTAGTAAATTTACTTATTATTTTGAATTTAAACTTTATTTATTTAAAAAAAAATAGTTGATATATCAATATAATTGAATTTAAACAATTGGACTTTTTATATTTTTTCCTATTAAATAATTTTATAAAATAAATATAAAATAAATATAGTAATAAATTTTGATAAAAAACAGAAAAAATTCTAAATTAAAACCAGATTGAAGACAAACAATTAGTTTTTTGAAAAAACATCATTACTCTTGTCTTCATACAAAAGTAATACAAGCTCTTAAGGGCATAATTGAATCTACCTTGGATAAATCCTTCTTTATTCAGTAAAAATCAAGTACTCATAAAAGTTGATTATTTGATTATATAAATAGGTAATATCTTAGGAGAATAAAGTTGTTATAGTAGCTTTAGAGAAGGATAAAGGAGCAAGTATTAATAATTGTAATAAAGGAATTTTTTTTTACGAGAAATTTGACAAATTTTACTGTGGCTAGTACTATATAAATAACCAATTGTAGAGAAGGAAATAATCTTAAAAGTTATACTCCCAAAGTCTGAAAGTGGAAGTATAACAACTAGGTTAGTTACTCTTAAAAAATGGGTTAATAATATGAGTTTATCCCCAAAGATAGAGAAGTAGTAGTAGTAGTAACTTATACTAATAAAAAATAAATAGATATATTAAAAAATGAATTTGAGATTCAGTTAATATCAATTAGCTCAAATTTGTAGAATTATCAAAAAATTCTAAAAAAAGGTAGGTGAAAGCCGTTACAACTTTAAATTTTAAAGTAGTTTAAAAAGGTTTAGTGGCGGTTTATATGTATTTAGTTGATTACCATTGCCATTCAGAATATTCTTTTGATTCAAAAACTAAATTGGAAGATGTTATAAGGAATGCAGTTAAAAAAGGTTTAAAGGAAGTTTGTATTACAGACCATTTTGATTATGGAACTGAGTATTATAGAGATATTGATTTTCTTCAATATGAAAAGGAACTTTTAATATTAAAGGAAAAATACAAGGATAAAATACTTGTTAAATTTGGTATAGAAATAGGTCTTGATATGATTACTTTAAAGGATATTCAACCTATTTTAAAAGGTATTCCCTTTGATTTTAGACTTGCTTCTACTCATGATATAAACTATATAGGTCCACATCAAGATATTTTTTGGCAAGGACTTAGTCGTGTAGAGGGATATAGAAAGTATTTTGAAGCTATGTACAACACAGTAAAAGTTTATGAAGATTTTGATTCTTTTGGTCATTTGGATTATGTTGTTAGATATGGACCCTATAAAGATATAGGCTTTAGGTATAATGAAGTAAGTGATATTTTAGAAGAAACTATGAAACTACTTATACACAAAGGAAAAGGGATAGAAATAAATACAAGTGGAATTCGTAAAGGTTTAGATGAATTCCATCCAAATAAAGAAATACTAAAAAGATACTTTGAGTTAGGTGGAGAAATAATTACACTTGGCAGTGATGGACATATAGGAAGTCATATTGGTATGGATATAGATAGAGCTTGTAACTTATTACTTAGTATGAATCGAAAATACATTAGTACATTTGATAAGAGAAAATTGATTATGAAAGAGATAAATGATTAATTTTTTTAGGAACCCAAGGGGGAAAAGGATGTTGATAAGGAAAGCAAAGGGAGCAGATACTAACTTTATTTATAATTTAATCATAAATACTTTTGAGAAAACTATATCTAAAGACTATAGTTTAGAAGGACAAGAAACATTCAAAAAATTTGTAACAGAAAAAAATATAAAAGATATTATTGAAAGTGAAGAGATAAGTTTAGTTGCTGAAAAAGATGGTGTAATTTTTGGATATATAGCTACAAGGGGTAGAAGGCATATATCTCTCTTATTTACAGACAGTAATCATCTAGGTAAAGGTATAGGAAAAAAACTTCTTAAAGAAACTTTAAAAATTATTAAAGAGGAAAGATGGACAGAAAGAATAACTGTTAATTCATCTCCTGTTGCTGTAAAATTTTATGAAAATATGGGTTTCAAACTTTATGGTAAAAGAGAGGAGAAAGATGGGATTATCTCATATCCTATGTCTTATATAATTAAGTAAAAATTAAAAGTCACTAATTTACTAGTGACTTTTTGTTTATAAATATGATTTCAAAATTTCAACTTGCCCTTTTACCTTTACTTCTACCTTAGCAGGAATAAAATATGTATCCCCTTTTGATATAGGGTATTCAATTTCTTTGTGGAATAGTTTTCCGCTACCGTCTAGGATAGATAAAACTTTAAAATTTGAATTTATACTATCTGTATAACTACCATCTACTTTTAGTTTATCTATACTAAAATATTCACCTCTTATTAATTCTTGTATTTTAGCACCTTCAAGGCTTATACTTTCCCTAGTTTCTTCTGTAGATATTTCTGGTTTCATTTCAAAGTCTATTACTTCTTGGGCTTTATCTAAATGGAGTGGTCTGAGTTTTCCATCAACTAATCTATCAAAATCATAAATTCTATAGGTAGTATCTGAGTTTTGTTGTGTTTCGCATATTACCACTGAACCCTCTAGGCTAGCATGCACTAATCCCGGTTTTACACTAATAAAATCTCCTTTTTTAACTGAAATTATATTAAATATATCTGTAAAATCTTTATCTTTCATCTTTTTATTAAAAACTTCTTTAGATATTCCATGAGCTAAACCCATTATTAATTTTGCATCTGCACTTGCATCTATAATATACCATGATTCAGATTTTCCAAACTCACCTTCTACTCTTAATGCATACTCATCTGTAGGGTGTACTTGTACTGATAATCTATCATTAACATCAAGATATTTAATAAGAAGAGGAAATTTATCTTTAAACTTTTTATAAACTTCTTTTCCTACCAATTCTTCTTTATAAGTTTTTACTAATTCCTCTAGGGATAAGTCCTTTAAACTTCCATTTTCTACTATACTCATTCCATTTTGATGACTACTAACCTCCCAGCTTTCACCATAATTTTCATCTGTAGGCAGTTTCATATCCAAGATTTTTTCAAATCCTCTACCACCCCAGACTTTTTCTTTAAATACTTTCTTAAACTTTAATGGATACATAAAAAGCTCCTTTATTCCTTTAAATAATTCTTGCTTACTTTTCCATAGCTCTTATACCAAGTGCAATCGCACCACTTAGTCCAGCATTATCTCCTAACAGAGGAGCTACTATATAATCATTATTATCTAATAATATTTCATCTTTTGCAAGGTAATTATTTAACATTTTTCTAACTTCCTCTCTAATTAAAGGGAATAATTGCTTTTGCTTCATTACCCCACCACCCATAATGATTTTTTCTGGTGACAAGATTAATATAAAGTTAACAAGAGCTTGAGCTAAATAATAAGCTTCTACCTTCCATGCTTGGTGGTCTTCTCCTAGTTCATATGCTTTTTGCCCCCATCTAGCTTCTATAGCAGGACCAGAAGCCAAACCTTCTAAGCAATCTTTATGATAGGGACAAATACCTTTATACCTATCATCTTTATGTCTCTTTACCATAATATGCCCCATTTCAGGGTGAAGTAAACCGTGAACCATATTTCCCTCTACTACAGCACCAGCACCAATTCCAGTACCTACTGTAATATACAGAGAGGATTTAAGACCTTTTGCTCTGCCCCACAACAACTCTCCAAGTGCTGCACCGTTAACATCTGTGTCAAAACCTATAGGTATATCAAAATGCTCTTTTAACTCTCCTACTATATTATAATTGACCCATTTGATTTTTGGAGTAGATGTAATATAACCATAAGTTTTTGATGTAGGATTTGGATCTATAGGACCAAAGGAACCTAGCCCTATTGCTTTTATATCTTTTCCCTTAAAAAATTCTACAACTTTAGTCATAGTTATTTCTGGTGATTCTGTGGGAATAGATACTTGTTCTATTATCTCTCCATTTTTATTTCCTATACCTAATACAAACTTTGTTCCTCCTGCTTCAATTGCTCCAATCAACATAGTATTCCTCCCTTTATTCTGATAATCAAGTTTACCTCTTTTTAATTAAGATATCAATTCTTAAATGATTAGGTCTTATTGATTTTCTTATCAAATAATAGATTTTACTATTCTTCCAACAGTATTCTTTCAATTTAAGATAAAAGATAGGGTATCTATTTAAGATTTTTTGGTCAAAAAAAGGTTTTCAACTTACATTAATTATTAACTATTAATTAAAATTTAATTTTGCAAAGTTTTTAATAATTTCAATAATAACTTCTACTCCAAGTTCCATAGACTCCTTTACAACATATTCATATTTTCCATGAAAGTTGTGTCCACCAGTAAAGATATTTGGGCAAGGTAATCCCATATAACTAAGTCTAGCACCATCTGTTCCACCTCTAACAGGTTTGATAAGTGGTTTTATACCCTTAGCTTCCATGGCTTTTTTAGCAATGTCAATAAGGAACATGCAAGGTTCAATTTTTTCTTTCATATTAT
>CAZFBB010000148.1:0-7239 GCA_964517235.1 uncultured Fusobacteriaceae bacterium | reverse complement strand
GACTCTTCTACTTCCACTCCTCCTTGACCTTGAATAGAATACCAATATAAATATTCATGTCCTTCTAATTTCTCTCTAAAAATAGTTTCAACATACATCTTTTCCCCTTCTAAAGTTATTAAAACATCATCTATATGTTTATTTAAAAATTTCATCCATTCATTAACTTTTTTACTTTTTCCCTTTTTTACTCTAAATCTTGTTAATTCAACATTCACTCTTTTTTCCTCCACAACTAATTAGTCACCAAAATTAAAGTTTTTCAATAAAATACAACTTTTAATTTTCATTTAGCCAATATTCCTTGCCATCACGAGTTCTTTCAAGAAAACCATAAGCAATAAGATAACGTCTAACAGTTACAAAATCATCGTGAAATTCTTTTATAAATTTATTTATCTGACTCTCTTTATATTTCACCCCATAATTAAGATGATTTGCCAAATACATTAGTATTACTATTTTTTCCTTTTCTTTTTTAGGAAACTTTACGAGACTGCCATCTTCTAGGACAAATTTTTCTAATATTTTTTTTCTTTCTTTTTCCCTTATTGCATATCTTTCATCAATTTGTTTAGCTCCTTTATGTATCTCTACCATATCTTTTTCATCAAGATTCTCCATATATAACAAATCCATTAATGCCAAAAATACCTTAGCTTGCTTTTGCTTTTCTTTCAATCTAAATCTATGATTTCTTATGGCAGAAGTTGTTAATTTTCTTTCTTCTGCTATTTTTTTATCAGATTTTCTTCTAAAGAAATCCTCTATTAAACTTGTTTGAATATCTGAAAGACCAGTATATTTTTTGTCCATCTGCATTAATATTTCAAATACCGATTCATGAGCTTCTTTTATGTGTTCTACAATGGCCTTTTTAGCTTGTAAAAATTTATTACCCTTTGGATAAATTACACCTTCTTCAAAAAATCTTCCACAACAAGTACAAATATATTTATCATTTTTTCTAACAAATCCATTTTTTATCTCATCTATACTACTATTCCAAAATAATTCTGAAACACCTTTTATAGATAAAAAATCTCCCTGATTTTTTTCAATGTCATCTTCTCTTTTTTCTTTTAATTTTAATAGTTTCTCTCTATCTACCTCTTTTTTTCTTGTATTGTAACCTTTTTCCCCATATGGCTCTAATTTTTCAAACCATTTCTTCTCAAGTTCATTTAAAATTTTATTTGCTTCTCTCACATCTAAACCTTTTAAATCAACTAACTCTAAAGGTTCAAATTTAAAGTTTTCTAAACCAAATTGTTTATAGTCTTCTTGCAAAGGTTTATTTGAAAGACTTCCCATTTTTAGTTCAAATTTAATTCTATTTTCCAAAGCTTTTACTTTTTTACTCTTTTCCAAATAAATTTTGTTATTTACAAGATTAGTTATTTTTAAAATACCACTATCCATTCCAAAACCTCTTTCCTAACATTTTTTAATTTCGTTAGTATTATAGCTAACTTTTTTATAAAAATCAAGTTTTTGGTTTTTTTAATTTGATAGCTTTTCTAAAATAGAAATATCCTATTTTCTTATAACTATTAAGTTCACTCAAATTTAAAATTATAAAATTTCTAAACATAATTTTTTCAAAAAAAAAGAGAAAAGTTAACTTTTCCTCTTCTAATTTTAACTAAATTATATATTCCAATATATCTCAAAATTTTGTTACTTTTTTATATAAAAATTAATTTTCCTAATTATTAAATTAATACTGGTTGTTTAACCCTTTATACATGGCCTTCTTCATTTGATATTTAAAAGTACATAGCCCAAATAAAAAAAAGAATATAGAAGATATTAACAAGTAAATAAAATTTTTATGAATTAATACATTTATAATAGATAAATTTTCTTCAATAATTTTCTGTGACAAATAAATCCCTTGTGTTAAAGGAATAACTGATGAAAAGCTTCTTATAAAACTAGGTAAACTCTCTAATGGAATTACAGCTCCAGTAAAAAACAATAATAAGTATTGAATAATCCCTCCAAATGATGCTGTTTTTGTATATAAGATTGTTAACGTAGCCAATAAATATCCTATCCCTATTAATCCTAGCATTGTAAGTAAAAATGGAAGCAAAATATTTACGTTAAAAAGTAATGGAATTTTTAATACAGTTGATAAAAAGAATAATAAAAATGACACTATTATCAAACTTATCAAATTCCAACATATTGTCCTAAAAAAAATTATTCTTTCTATTTTTATTGGCTTTAACATAATCTGCTCCAAAGTTCCTATTTGCTTTTCTTCCGAAATTGATGCTCCCATTTGAGAAACGACATCATTTGTAAAAAACCAAAACATAAAGCCTATTACCATTTTGCTAATTATCATTTTATCATTAGTTTCTAAGAGAATGAAAAAACCTACAAAGAATATTAATGTATTAATCAAATTGGCAATATAATCTGGATAATATGTTTTCATTTCAACTTTATACTTCAACATTTCAGCTTTTAATATTTTCATCTTTTCTCCTCATAAATTAGCTTCAAAATTTCCTCTAAATCTGGATTATATTTCTCTATACCTTGAATTACATTTTTATCTATAACTTTACTTTCCATAATTTCACCTAAGCTTCCATTTAATATATATTCATTCTCCGAAATTTTAATAAATACATCAAAATTACTGTTCTTATCAAATTCAAATTTTCTTTTTAATTTTAATTTTACTCGATTTTTGGCATACTCTTTTTTAATTATATCAATATTATCATTTACCAATATTTTTCCTTCATGCAACAATAAAAGAGTATCACCAACTTCATTTGCTACATCTAATTGATGGGTTGTAAGAACTATTATTGTTCCCTTATTCTTTAATAATTTCAATTTTTGTATCAAATTGTACTTACTTTCTATATCAAGACCAAGTGTTGGTTCATCTAAAAAAAGTATTTTAGGATTATTTAATAAGGCTATGGCTATGGCTATTTTCTGTTGCATTCCCCTAGAAAAATAACCTACTTTCTTATTCTTAACATGACTCAGATTAAAAAAATTTAGCAGTTCATCTATCCTTTTTGTTATTTCTTCATCTGAGATTCCTAATAGCCTTCCAAAATATAAAAAATTCTCTTTTGCTGTCATGTACCAATAAATATTTCTATTTCCCTCTAACACAGCTCCTATATTTTTTATATAATCACTACTTTCAAATATATCTTTACCCATGTAATTTATATTACCTTTACAAGGCTTTAATAGAGATGCCATCATCTTTATTAAGGTTGTTTTCCCTGAACCATTTTTCCCCAATAAAGTTAACACTTCTCCTTTTTTTATATTAAAACTCACATTTTCTATCACTAAAATTTTCTTTTTTCTCTTCCCAAACTCCTTGAACACTCCCTTTATTTCTAAAACCATCTTCTACCTCTCAATTAAAATTTATCGTAATAATTTTATCTAGCAAAGGAATTTCTTGTTTATAGAAACTTCTTTTATTGCAATTAATAGAATCTTCTTTTATTTTTTGAGCTTTATTTTGATAAAAACAACCTCCATTACACAACGGTAAAATTTCACAAACTTTACACTCTTTTCTCAACTCATCACCTTCTATACATTGACTCTTTTTTAAGTAATAGAAATCTGATTTCCCTTCTAACACATTCCCTATTTCAAAGTTCGGAGTTCCTACACCTGAAAAGCAACTATAAATTTCCCCAGTTGGCCCAAAGATATAAGCATTATTTGAATTATAAAAGCAAGTACTCTTTCTATCACGATAAAATGGGGTAAATCTATATCCTTCTTTCATAGCTAAAACATGAGCAACTTCCCATATTTCCAATGAACCTTCACTAAATGAAACTTGTGACTTACATGCATTAAGTGACTTAAACACCAAACTAAAACCTACACCTACATTCATTCCTTTTAAATCTTTAAGTAGCTCAGGTAACCCTTCAACTGTCTCCTCATTTAAATTAACATTAACATGAACTGAGCATAGTGACTCCACTTCCCTTATATTATTCATAATCTCTTTATATGTTCCTTTTTTAGAATGAAGATATCTGTATTTATCATGTGTTTTAGCCCCTCCATCTAACGTAACTTGATAATCTTCAACTGAATGTTCTTTTAATTTCATACAAATTTCTTTTGACATCAAATACCCATTAGTTACTATTAATCTCTGAATAGCTATTCTCTCTTTCAAATTTGATATTTTTTTTCAAAGTGAATTATTTCATCTACATTTAATAGTGGCTCCCCACCTATATAACAAATATTTAACAGTTCATATTTATAATCATATAGTTCTTTCTCTATAAATTTATATATACTATTCAAAGTTTCTTTTTTTATTTTTCCACTTCTCACCTTTATTTCATCTTGATAGCAATAACTACAAGCCAAATTACAGTTATACGTTAAATGAATAACAATGTCTAATATTTTTCTGCTATATTTTGCTATATTTTTAAAGTATTTATACAGTTTTTATTCATCAATATTATCTTCAAGAATAATATATAATTTTTTCATCTCTTCTATTTCTTGTTTGGTAGCGTTATTTAGTACATCTTTTTCTGTAAAAGTCCCTTCTAGATAAACTATTGCCTTGTTTAAACCATTAAAAAGTATAATCCCATTTTTTTTAGGAATTTTTAAGACATACTTATTTATCTTCACTTTTCTCCTCCACTTCTTTTGTTACATCTTTAATATGAACTATTCGATTTTGGGGGTTGGGATATATAAAATAATCAAAATTTTTTCTTTAAAAATTTTTTCCTTTATATCTATTCCTCCTATCTCCTCCAAGTTTCCATACAAATCAACTCCCCCCGAAACTAACATTCTTTTTTTTAACTTCTCTCTCCCTTTTACTATCAAATAACACGCTAAAAAAATCCCAATTCCCATCGATGCCCCATCTTTAAAAAATTCATTATTTGAAAAATGAAAGTGTATTTTTTTTCTCCTAAAATATACTGTAGTCAGTTTATTTTTTTTAAAATAACTTAAAGCTGACTGAATATATTCTATAGCCTTTTCACTTATATCTCCTGTTACTAAAACCTCCGTTTCATCACTTTCTAAAACAAATGATTGCACCTCAAAGTACTCCCACTCCCATCCTCCATACATACAGGAATAAAAATATTCATTTGAATTCTCCCCTCTTTAACTCCAGTAGAGATAATAAAATTTATCTCTACCAAAGTCTAAATCATCACTTTGTCTTTGAGTTTTAGGACAAGATAACCACAATTTTGACATATTTTTAGCTTTACACCATAAAATAAAATTTTCATTTTTCCACCTCCTTTGATTTTAAGTTGAAGTATAACATTCTAATATATTTGATGCTCATGAAAAAATATAATATATCTGTTCAAACTTTAATTTATTTCTTCCAAAACCAGATTATCATAGTTAACCAATTTAAAACATAATCATTTAATTGTATTAAAAAATTATAATATATTTTATTATATTGTAAATGCAAAGGTAAATAAATACAGAAAAATTTTGTCTACATATTTTTTTCAAATTACCTAACTTTAATTCAAAATTTTTGAATACTATTATTATATTTAAGTTTTGTAACTTTTTTTTTAAAATAAAAAAAGCTGAGATTATTTCCCAGCTTCTACCTTATCAAAAATTACCTTTACACCATTCCAAGCTAATGTGGCACATTTAACTCTTGCAGGCATATTTTTTATATTTTCAAGTAATGATGCTTCTTCTAACTCCTCCTTTTCATCATCAGTTAATTCTTCACCTTTTATCATTCTAAGATAATTAGTAACTAATTTTTCCGCTTCTTTTATTTCAAGTCCTTTTATAAGATCCATCAATATAGAAGCACTTGCTGTAGATATTGCACAGCCTATTCCTATAAAAGCACCATTTTTTACTTTTCCATTTTCAATTAATAATTGTACAGTAATGTCATCTCCACAATTTGGATTGTGACCTCTCTCTATATAATTTGATTCTATTTCTCCCTTATTATGACCACTTTTATTATGTTCCATAATAAGATTTGTGTATATTCTGTCTAAATTCATATCTTCTCCTTAAATACAACTAACAATTAATATAAAACAATTGCAGGGCAATTACCATATTCCCAACAAGACTTAGCCCTACTCATATTTTTACCTATTAATTATTATTTGTTAAATATCAACTAAAAATATCTGCTACTTTTACAAGTGCTTCTACTAATTTATCAATATCTTCCTTTGTATTAAATATAGAAAAACTTGCCCTACAACATCCAAATATTCCCATATATTTCATGAGAGGTTGTGCACAGTGGTGACCAGTACGGATTGCTACATTATGAAAATCTGCAACTTGGCTTACATCATGAGGATGAACACCATTTATATTAAAAGCTATAACTGGAGTTTTTTCTATATTTTTATAATGATACAAAGTTACAAAATCAAGTTCTCCCAATTTTTTTATTGCATATTTAAGAAGTTCTCCTTCAATTTTAGCAATATTCTCTAAACCAATTCCATCTACAAATTCTAGTGCCTTATCTAAACCAACAGCTCCTTCTACATTCTGAGTTCCACCTTCGAATTTTTCATAATCTCTCTTAAAGGTACTTTCTTGTTCTTCTACAAACTCTATCATGTCTCCACCAAATAAAAATGGTGGCAACTTTTCAATAAGCTCTTCTCTCATATATAGTACACCTATACCTATTGGTCCAAAAATTTTATGAGCAGAATAAACAGCTATATCCACGTCCAAATCTTTTACATCTATCTTTTTATGTGCTATACTTTGACAAATATCAAGGATAACTATAGCACTTGTTTTCTCCCTAACTTTTTTTACTATATTTTCCACATTATGCAATATTCCTGTAGCATTTACTCCATGAGAAAAAGTAACTATTTTTACATTTTCCTTGAGTTTTGATTCTAAATCATTAGAATCAAATTCACCACTTTCATCTAGATAGATATACTCTAAATTTATTCCTTTTTTATTTTTTATTTCTTGCCATGGAATAATATTAGAGTGATGACTAGTTATTCCAATCAAAACGGTATCACCTTTATTTAGGAAGTTAGAGTAAGTAGAAGCTACCAAATTGAAAGCTTCTGTTGCACTCTTTGTAAATATTATTTCTTCCCTTTTTCCATTTATAAATTTTGCAACTCTATCTTTAGCATTATTATATATTTTAGTAGCTTCTACACTTAAACTATAACTTCCCCTATTAGG
>CAZFBB010000147.1:0-7248 GCA_964517235.1 uncultured Fusobacteriaceae bacterium | reverse complement strand
TAGGTTTCTAAAGAAACAAAGATATTTATCTAAATTATTCCTTTTGAAAAAATTCTCTTGTCTGTTTAGGAGGGAGATGAAGTAGAAGAAAAGTTGGGTACAAAGAGACATTTTTCAGTGAAATATATAATTATTGCATTTAATTTGACAATTGTAGGACTAACGTAATAACATTGTTAAAAAAACTTTTTTTAATTTGCTTTAGAATAAATTTTGAATAGTAATATACGACTAATAAAATTAAAATTTAAATAAAATCTAAAAAAAAATAAATTACAATAAAATTTAGAATAACGGGCATTAGTCTAAATTTTATTTGTACCAATAAAATTATTTTTAAATGAATATTTAATATTGAAGAATTTTAATTATTTCATTATTAATAATTCAGATTTTGTTTTTATTGAGATTAACAAAAAATTAAAATTTAGAATATATTTAATTAGTCTAAAAGAAATAATATCAAATCTTATACAACTAAAAAAACTGAGAATTTAATAAGAATTAAAGAGAATATGTTAAAATTTCTAAAATTAAGATTTAATAATTTCTTAGAATTTTAAAAAAATCTAATTGCTCTAAAGGTTAAATTAAGATAAATTTTGACAATTCAAGGTAGAAAGCTTTATTAAAACATTAAAATACTAAAATAATAAAGACAAAAGATTTATTTTAAAAAAAATAGTCTTTTGTCTTTTGTCAAATTATTTTTTTACTTTATCTATCCCCTGAACAATATACTTAGTAATATTTATTTTACTTTGCATATCCAAACATTTTGTTTTACTAAAAGCATATCCCCTTTGACTAGTACTATAACACGGAGGTAAATGATTAAGTGCAAATATCTTTACATCTAATAATTGATCTTTTGTTAAATTATTTTTTAGTTCAGAATTTTTAGCCAATAAATCTTCGATTACCTCATCTACTTTTTTTTCCATGTAGTTTATTATAGGCATATTTTTTCTCCTAAATATTGTTATGCTTTTATTAACGTCTATATATGGAGATTACTTCAATTAAAACTTTTTAAAATATCTTCAAATTTAGTTATAAATTCATTTATTTCTTCTTTAGGAACATCGATTCTAGGAATAAGCCTTAAGACACTTTTAGCTGTTACATTAAGCAACATACCTTTTGCAAGTGCTTCTACTCTTGTTTTTTCAGCATATTCTCCCATTTCTAATCCAAGCATAAACCCCCTACCTCTTACTTCTTTAATTATATCTTTGTACTTTGTAGCAAGTTCTTCCAATTTGTCTCTTAAATAATCAGCATTCTCGATAACTTTGTCCATATAAAACTTATCAGTCATTAATTGAAGGATATAATTTCCCCCTGCACATGCTACTGGATTACCCCCAAAAGTAGTCCCATGGTCCCCAAAAGTAAAGGTATTTTCTACTGTTTCTCCTACTAAAATTGCCCCAAGAGGCAAACCACCACCTAATCCTTTTGCAAGTGTAGCAATATCTGCTTCTACTCCATAAGCTTCAAAAGCTAAAAGCTCTCTAGCAGTTCGCCCAAGACCAGCCTGAATTTCATCCATAATTATTAAAAAATTATATTCTTTCTTTAGTTTATTAAGCTCTTTAGCAAATTGTCTATCAAGCTCAATAATTCCACCCTCTCCTTGTATAGCTTCTAAAAATACAGCACAAGTATTTTCATTTACAACTTTTTTAAGACTTTCTATGTTATTGTAATCAAAGTGTTTAATTTTTGGTAATAAGCCTGCAAATGGTTCTTGCTTTTCAGGTTGACCAGTTAAAGCTAAACCGCCAGTACTTCTCCCATGAAAGCTATTAAAAGATGAAACAACTTCAATTTTTTCCGACTTTATCTCCCTTCCCCATTTAACAGCCATTTTTAACGCACCTTCATTTGACTCTGTACCAGAATTGGTAAAAAATACTTTAGAAGCAAAGGTATTTTCTACAAGTTTTTTAGCCAAAGCTACAACAGGTTCACTTACAAAATAATTTGATAGATGCATATATTGGTCTATCTGATTTTTAATTCTATTACTAAGTTCTTTATGATTATGTCCAAGATGTAAAACTGCAATACCACTAAAAAAATCTAAGTATTTTTTACCATTTACATCCCACACATATCCCCCTTCTCCCCTTTCTATCTCTATAGGAATACGTTTATATGTGTTAAGTACATATTTTTTATCTTCTTCATAAAATCCCATGTTACCCTCTCCTTTATAATCAATTTATATTTTATAGCAGAATCTAGATTTTAATATTTTTTAGTATTAAAAAAACTGGTATTAAAATACCAGCTAAAAAAGAGTATATTACCTACACTTTATCTAGCTTAATTTGTATATAATATTGTCTATTAACAATTGTCGTCGGTATAAAATATACATAATATTCTCCAATTCATTTTTTTTATAATAATATCATAAGACTTTTCGGATGTCAAAATTTATTTTGGGGTAGTTCAAACTACCCCATTAACCCTAAATAGAAGTGACCAACTTCTAATCTATACTATAATTTTCTTAAATCTTCTATTATTTCTGTTTTACTCTCAGTTTTTTCATCAACATTTTTGATGATTTTTGCTGGCGTTCCAGCTACCACTACTCCTGCTGGCACATTAGCTGTAACAATAGCTCCAGCAGCAACTACTGAACCTTTTCCTATTCTTACACCTTCAAGAACAACTGCATTTGCTCCAACTACCACATTATCTTCTAACACAACTGGATCAGCACTAGGTGGTTCAATAACCCCTGCAAGCACTGCTCCTGCACCAACATGACAATTTTTACCAGTTGTAGCCCGTCCTCCAAGTACAGCATTCATATCAATCATAGTTCCATCTCCAACTACAGCCCCTATATTGATACTTGCTCCCATCATAATTACAGCATTATTTCCAATAACAGCTTTATCTCTAATTACTGAACCCGGCTCAATTCTAGCATTTATACCTTTTAAATTAAGAGTTGGAATAGCTGAATTTCTTCTGTCATTTTCTAAATGATAGTCAGTTAT
This sequence comes from uncultured Fusobacteriaceae bacterium, assembly GCA_964517235.1. Classification (GTDB taxonomy): domain Bacteria; phylum Fusobacteriota; class Fusobacteriia; order Fusobacteriales; family Fusobacteriaceae; genus CAZFBB01. Next base: position 4,225 of record CAZFBB010000147.1, on the reverse strand, counting down.
TTTATCTCTATTTTCAATTAATATTTTTTCAATATCTGCCCATTCTCCAAGAACAATTTTACTTTCAGCTCCTCCAAATACTTTTGTATCATAAAAATTTACACCTTCAAAGTTTCCATTAATATATGCTTTAACTGGTGTAGATTTTTTTGCATCTCTAATATATGCAATAATTTCATGTGCGTTTTGCAATTCTGCCATTATTCATCTCCTTTGTTTTTTAGTATATTATAAACTTAATACATTTTGCATAGTATATAATCCCGCTTCTTTACCATATAGGTATTTTGCTGCTTTTACAGCTCCATTTGCGAATAATTTTCTAGAAAAAGCTTCGTGTTTTATTTCAATTACTTCATCTTCACCTGCAAAAATTACTGTATGCTCTCCAACTATACTTCCACCTCTGACAGCATGAACACCTATTTCTTTTTCCTCTCTTTTGCTCATACCTTCTCTACCGTGAACCAAATCTCTTTTTTCAGGCAAACTATTATTTATAGTTTCTAAAAGAGTTTTTGCCGTTCCACTTGGTGAATCTATCTTTCTATTGTGGTGTTTTTCTATTACTTCTATATCATAATCTTCAGCTAACATAGGTACTACTTTTTTAAGAGTTTCTACAAATACATTTACTCCCAAAGAAGTATTTGATGCAAGTAAAATTGGAATTTCCTTTCCTGCCTCTTTTATCTTTTTTTCTATTTCTTCTGTGAATCCAGTAGTAGCTACTAAAACTGCTACTTTTTTCCTTAGGGCATATTTAAGTACAGTTTCTATATTTGAAAAGTGAGAAAAATCTATAATAACATCTATTTTTTCTTCTATTTCATCTAAAGATTTAAATATTTTATCTCCTTCAAAATCACCAAAGGGTTCTACTGCACCTACCATATTTAAACCCGCTTTAGAAATTGATTCAACTACATGTCTCCCCATTACTCCAAATCCAAATACTGCAATATTCATAACTCTACACCTCTAATCCAATTTTTCTCATCTCTTCTATCAAAGTTTTTGTTGCACCTTCTGATAATTCATCTAAAGGTTGCCTAACACTTCCAACATTGTAACCTAACAAATTCATTGCTTTTTTTATAGGTATTGGGTTAGTCTCTATAAACAAACTATTTACATACCCATTTAAATTAAGTTGTAACTTTCTTGATTCTTCTACTTTTCCCTCTAAGTAAAAAGCACAGATATTATGAGTTTCCTCTGGATGGGTATTAGCAAGTACTGATATTACTCCTAGTCCCCCAAGAGATAACACAGGAACTATCATATCATCATTTCCTGAGTATATAGGAAAATTCTTGCATACTCTAGCAATTTCGGCCACATAACTAATATCTCCACTTGCTTCCTTTATTCCAACAATATTTTTATGTTCACTAAGAGTTTTTATTACTTCTACCGGTAATTTTACCCCAGTTCTACCTGGTACATTGTATAAGATAATTGGTATATTTACACTATTAGCAATAGCTTCATAATGCTTTATATAACCACTGTTATTACTTCTATTATAATATGGAGTAACTATTAATAATCCATCTACTCCTACTTTTTCAAGTTCTTTACTAAGGTATATTCCATGTTTGGTATCATTACTTCCACTTCCACCAATAACTGGTATGCGACCATTAGCATATTCAACACTTTTGGCAACTAACTTTATATGATCTTCATCAGGTAAAGTTGATGCTTCTCCCGTTGTTCCAGCAACAATAAGTGCATCAGTTCCCTTTTCTATATGAAATTCTACTAATTCCTTTAATTTATTATAATTTATACTTAAATCGTCCTTAAATGGTGTAATCAAAGCAACTCCAGATCCTTGAAACAAAGCCATAGGGCACCTCCTAAATTTTGTTATTTTTAATTAATAGTTCAGCAATTTGTATAGTATTTGTTGCAGCACCTTTTCTTATATTATCAGCTACAACCCACAAGTTTAAACCACTGTCTAAACTTTCATCTCTTCTAATTCTTCCTACAAAAACTTCATTTTTTTCAGCAGCATTTATAGCCATAGGATATACATTATTTGCTGTATCATCCTCTATAATCAAACCTTCTACACTAGCAAGGTCATTTCTAACTTGGTCAAGATTAAATTCTTTTTCAAATTCTATATTAATAGAAACACTATGACCTGCAAATACTGGTACTCTCACACAAGTAGCAGTAACTTTAAGCTCAGGTTTCCCCAATATTTTTCTAGTTTCTTTAATCATTTTTTCCTCTTCTTTAGTATACCCATTAGGTAAAAATACATCTATATGAGGCAAGCAGTTATTTGCAATTGCATGTGGATAATTTCTAGCTGGTTCACCTTTTAATCCCTCTTCTAAATCTCTAATTCCAGCAAGTCCAGAACCTGACACTGCTTGATATGTTGAATAAACAATTCTTTTTATTCCATATTTTTCGTCTAAAACTTTTAATGGTACTACTGATTGTATAGTTGAACAATTTGGATTTGCAATAATCCCCTTATGTTTAAAAGCATCTTCAGGATTAACTTCTGGTACTACCAGTGGTATTTCATCGTCCATTCTAAATGCACTACTATTGTCTATTACTACTATACCCTTTGTAGCTGCTATTGGTGAAAACTCCTTTGAAATTGCTCCACCAGCTGAAAATAAAGCTATGTCTATATCTTTGTCAAATGCTTTTGCTGTTAGCTCTTCAACAACTACATTTTTCCCCTTATAATTAATAACTTTTCCTGCACTTCTTGCTGATGCCATTAGATAAAGATTTTCAATGGGAAAATCTCTTTCTTCCAATACCTTTAAAAATGTCTGTCCTACTAATCCAGTTGCTCCTACTACTGCTACATTATACTTCTTCATTTTATCCCCCTTATTTATATATGTAATTTCCTTCAGCTATCTTTTCACTTGGACCAGTCATATATACACTACCATTTTTCAATTCTACATACATATATCCACCAGGTACATTTACTTTTACTTTCTCATCCACTTTTGAAAAATCCCTTGCTAAAACTACACTAGCACAGCAACCTGTTCCACAAGCATAAGTAAAACCTGCTCCCCTTTCCCAAGTATTAACATCTATTTCATTATTACTTTTTACTTCTACAAAATTTACATTAGTTTTTACTGGATAAATAGGATTATTTTCTATTTCTTTTCCAATTCCTTCTATGTCTATTCCCTTCAAATTATCTGTAAAAATTACTGTATGAGTTGTTCCCATAAATATCGAGCTTACTTCTGTTTCTCCAAAAGTAGTTTTAATCTTTTCCTTTATAAATCTATCTTTGTCAGATTTTACTGGCACTTCTTTAGGTTCATATCTTGCTTCACCCATATAAACCTCTACCATAAATTTCTCTCCTTTAGTATACTTTGTATTAAGTACACCTGCAAGGGTTTCTATAGAAAATTCCTTTTCTGTTACTAACTTATTATCTACTATATAATGTGTAAAAGACCTAATTCCATTACCACACATAGGAGCTCTAGAACCATCTCCATTATAAAATATCATATTAAATTTTGCCTTGTCACTTTTACCAACAATCATTATTCCATCGGCGCCAATACCGAATTTTCTGTGACATACCCTTTTTGCTAAGCTACTATAGTCAAGATTTTTTACATCTTCTTCCATAAAGATAATAAAATCATTTCCTAAACCATGATATTTTTCAAACTTCATCTAAAAAAACCTCCATCGATAGACTTTCTCCTTTTTCTCCAACTATCTATTAACCTTTTATTTTTTCAACTGAATTATAAATTAAATTCTGCCCCTAAAGCATTTATTGCTTTTTCTTTGTTCTCAGCATCTATAGTATATGAGATACTAATTTCAGATGTTGTTACTTGATAAAACTTAATATTCTCCCTTGAAAAGATTGAAAATACTGTTGCTGCTACACCAGAGTGACTCATCATACCAATTCCTACAAGACTTATTTTAATGAGATTATCTCTTTTGCTTACATTTATATTTGGTAACTTTTCTCTAATTACCTCAATTGCATTATCAAATAAATCTTCTTCTGTTCTAGGACAAGTAAATGAAAGGTCTAATACTTCTTTACCAAGTAATGATTGACTTATCATATCTACATTTACATGTTGTTTACCCAACTCTTCAAAAATCAGAGCTACATCTTGTGGGTTATTTGGAATATTTCTAATTCCAGCCATTAATGTATTATCATTTATACTAAGTCCTG
>CAZFBB010000146.1:0-7253 GCA_964517235.1 uncultured Fusobacteriaceae bacterium | reverse complement strand
CCTAAATTAATAGGCTAGCTTAAATTCGACCAAAAACGCACAAGTCGAGTAAATAAAAAAATATAGGTAAAGTCGGAGAAAATAATCTCCGAGACATATTTATTTGTTTAAAATTTTTACTAATACTACTTAACAAAGAGTCATTACCTACAAGGTAATAGAAACTAACATTTTACCATAGCAAAAAACCTGTAAGATAAATATTTTTTAAAATATCTACTTTACAGTTTTTATTATATTAAAAGAGCAAATTTAATATTATGGCTTTAATTTTGCTAACTCTTCTAAATCTACATCTGCTGTGTAATCAATACCTTCTACTCCAAATCCTCCTAATCTAAAGAAGTCATCTTTATATCCAGCATAATCTGAGAATTCTTTAAAATTATCATCAGTTATTTGTTCCCATAATTCTTCTACTTCTGCTTGAACATCTTCTCTCATCTCCCAGTTATCTGGTCTGATTCTTCTTAATTCATCTAAAACTGGCTCATTTCCATAAATCATATCAACAAATAGCCTATGAGTTTGTTCTATACAGCCTTCATGTAGGCCTTTTTTCTTCATTACTTTAGATAAGATAGCTCCATATAATGGGAATATAGGAATATAAGCACTAGCTTTAGTTACCAAAGCTTTATTAACAGTTACATAAGCTTCTCCTTGAACCTTTTCTTTTAATAAATTATCCAATTCTTCTGCTGTATTTTCCAAGTGTCTTTTAGCAGCACCTATAGTACCATCTTTATAGATACCATAAGTAATTTTTGGTCCAAGATATGAATATGCATAGGTTTTTGCTCCTTTTGCCAAAACTCCTGCATTAGCTAAAGCTTTAATCCATAAAGCCCAGTCTTCTCCACCCATTACTTTAACAGTTGCTTTTAATTCATCTTCATTAGCATCATCCATAGTTTGTTGTACTAATGTATCTGTATCAAAGTCAAATGTAGGTCCAGTAACTTCACCTGTTGTACTTTTTAAAGCTGAAGTATATGTAACTCCATCTACAGGGTCAGTTCTTTTTCCAGAAGCAAGGCTATAAATTATTAAGTCTACTTCTCCACCAAACTCTTCTTTTATATATTTAACAACTTCATCTTTCATTTCAAAAGAAAATGCATCTCCGATAAAGTTCTTTGCAATTAACCCTTCTTTTTCAGCTTCTGCCTTAAAAGCAATGTTATTATGCCAACCAGCAGTTCCTGTTCTTTTTCCTCTTGGTCCACTTTCAAATGATACTCCTATAGTATCTGTTTTTGATCCACCAAAAGCTAAAGAGATTCTAGTAGCTAGGCCATATCCAGAAGAAGCTCCAATAATAAGTGCTTTTTTGCTTCCTTCATAACTTTTATTATTTTTTACATATTCTATTTGTTCTTCTACTAATTTTTTACAACCTTCTGGGTGAGCCGTTAATAAGATACTTCCCTTTACCTTAGGTTCAATAATCATAAAATAACACCTCCTATTTTATTCATAATATGATACTACATTTTGTAGAAAAAAACAAATTTTTCTAGGAAAAATTGAAATTTAATGGTAAAGTATATAGGTTGGCATCCGGATATCGTATATGTTTTAAAATTGAAAGGAATAATTAAAATGATTAAAAAATATGATTTAACTCTTGTATTAATTGGCCTCGCTATATCTTCTTTTTATTTGTTAATGTCATAAAAAAAACAGTCCTAAATTGACATATTTGTCAAATTAGGTGTAAAAGGTATAAGTTATTTTTCTGTTAAGTTTATCTTAATGCAAAAATAGTCAGCACACTTAAAAAGGTATAACCGAATTTACATTAGATAAACATTCGGTGGTGTGTCATCTTAAGTGCACCACTTTTACTTTTTCAAAAAAAACCTTGATAAGTTTAACTATAAAATAAGTGAAACTTTACATTAATTATGTGTTTATATTTTGTTTTCCACAGAAGTAAGTTTTTGCTTCATAGAAGCATTTTTATCTCTTCTATCATCAATTCGCATATTGGTATAAACTCTTTTTGCTCCTTTTTCAAAGGGCGACTCATGAAGTTTTTTTACTATTTTTAACAAATCATCCATATTACCTTCTATAACTGTCCCCATAGGATTAAGAGTATATTTAAGGCCAGAGTTAGCAAGAATCTTTTGACAACCTGCTACATAGTCACTTACAGAACTATCTCCAGTTCCAATAGGTACAACTGCAATTTCCAATATTGCCATATTAACCTCCTAATTTTTTTTTCATAACTATACCATCTTCATTAAGATTAAAAAAATTATCTACTAAAAATTCTTTTTGAAATCCATAATTTTTATATATTTTTTGTGCTTTCTTCCATCTACTAGAAACAATTAAAACAACTTCTTCTATATTTTCAAAATCTTCAAGAATCTTATTTAGGAATAAATCAAATAATTTTTTACCAGTTCCTCTTCCTTGAAATTTCTTTGAAATAGCAAAGGAAGAAATGTATAATATACTTCCCATTTCATTATGAGAGTCTCTTATAGAGTGCCCCAATATAAAATTATTAGCTTTCAAATTTTTTTTATCCCAAATTTCTGTTGTAAAAAAACCTTGTAATATTTTTTTCTTTTCAGAAACCAAAAAACCTTGTGGAAATACATTTATTCTTTCTAAGTATACTGTAGATTTTTCAATAATTCCCTTATTAAATACATCCTTTTCTATTTTCATTATTCTATTTAAATCGGAAATTTTTCCTTGACGTACCATAGCATCACCTCTTGTTATTATAACATATAATTAATTTTGAGAAAATATTACAAATTTTTTATTTTTTATGGGTAACTTTATTGTATATGAAAAAAATGGTATAATGAAATTATAATAAAAACAAGGGTGGATATAATGGAAAAAACGATTAAAGAGTCTTATGTAAATAGTGACTTTGGTTCAACAAAAATTGATTATTTTGAAGGGTTTAAAATTTTAGAGGCTTTTCCTGCAAAGGGTGGAGAAGCAGATATTTTTAGATGTGAAGATCAAAGTGGAAGGTATATCCTAAAATTATATAGATATGGTATAGAACCGCCAATGGAAATTATGAAAAAAATTGAGGAATTGAGTAAAAGGTTTTCACATGACTTAGTTTTAACAATAAAACAAGGTTACTCTTTGGAACATAGAAGATATTATGAAATTCTTGAAGAAGCAAGATTTGGTAATTTACGTGAGTTTTTAAAAGGGGGAAAAGTAACAGATTATCAAATTAAAGATATAATTAAACAAGTAGTAGATGGTTTAGAAGTACTACAAACAGTTGGAATACTCCATTTAGATTTGAAACCAGAAAATATATTAATAAGAAAGGATAAACCTTTTGATTTAATACTTAGTGATTTTGGGATGGCTTCCTTATTTGATAAAGAATTTAGTAAAAAAATGACAAGTATAAAAGGAACAGATACTTATTGGTCTCCTGAAAGTTCAGCTGGTTTTGCAACGGAAAAATCTGACTATTGGTCCCTTGGAATAATAATTTATGAAATACTTATAGGTGAACATCCCTATAGACATTTAAGTTCCAAACTGAGAAATTACGAATTAAATGTAAAAGACATAAATATACCTGAAAATATAAAAGATGAATATAAAAATTTATTAAAGGGTTTGTTAACTAAAAATCCAGATAAAAGATGGGGTATAGGTGAAATAACACGTTGGTTAGGAGGAGAGAGGGTAGAAGAGCACTTTGAAAGTTCACAAAGCTCAAATAATAGAATCTCTCTAAAATATAGAAATCAAGATTTTTACACATTGGAGGAATTGTCTGAGTTTTTGGCAAAAGAAGCTAATGGTAGAGATGAATTAAAAAAATTATTTTTAAGGGGGCATATTTCAACTTGGTATAGTAGGCAAGGTCTCATTGATGAAGCCATGGAGATAGATGATTTAAGAGAAAGTGGAAAAAAAGAAGCTTTTGATTTGTTTTTAAAAAAATATTGCCCACAATTTAACCCAAATTCATTTGCAGATTTTTTGAGTAAAATTAATATAGAAAGAATAAAGTATGAATTTAGTAAATTAAAAAGAAGTAGAAGGTTACCTTTAGTAATTATTGGATTAGCTATAGCTTTTGGAACTGGAGCTTGGGTACCTATAACTGTTTTGGTAATAATTTTTTATTTTAAGGGAAGTAGTAAATCTAGTAATATTGGAGCCAAGATTAAAAAAGAAATAAATTTAGATGAATTAAAAAATATTGGTAGAGAAATAAGAGATGAATTTAAGAAGGAATTTACAAGTGGGACTAGTAAAAAATCTAAGACTGATAAGGATTGGGAAGCAGAAAAAAAGAGAGAAATAGAAAGAATAAGAAAAGAAGAGATTGCTAGAATAAGAAAAAAGAGAAGAAGGAGAAAAGCTTTTAGACTTTTTTTAGTGATAGGGGGAGTAATCTATTTAGCAGTAAATAATCCTAATTTTTTTCCTAGTTTTGTATCTAATTTTGCTTTTAAAATACAAGAAATGTTTGTAAATATAATCCAACCTATGTTTTGGCAAGTTGTAGAAACAGTTAAAGAAATTATTAATAATTTTTAAGAGTTTTTATTCTTAAAAAAATTGAAAAAAGAAAAGGATAAAAAATTAAATATAATTGTGACAAAAGAGTTTATTAGATTAAATTTTAATTATTGAACCAATATTACTTCTTATTATATCTAATTTTTGATATAATTAATTCAATATGGCAATAAAAAGTTAAAGTTTATTAATAAACTATTTATTTGTCAAAATGTGTTGAGGTGAATCGATTGAGTACAAAATTAAAATTATTAAATGAAAGAAAGAGCTTAGAGTATCATTTGGAAACTTATAAAAATAGGATTGTAGAAGACCCAAATGATGATGAGGCAAAAAAACAGTTAAAAAAAATTGAAAGTTATATTAGAGGAATAGATAAAGCTTTGGAAGAATTATAAGGAGAGTTTATGAAGAAATTGTTTACTGTTCTTATTATGATTTCTAAATTAATTTGGGCAGAAGAGGGAATAGTAAAAAATATAAAATCCCATATTAATGGTGAAAATGAACTTGAAATTAATGCTGCAGGAATTAAGTTTGGTTATGGTATTGGACTTAATATGTTAATATCTAATAGGTATCAAGTGGATTTTGGAGCTGGTTTTCCTTCACTAAATAACTTTGATTTAGCTGGAGATTATTTGATTAGGGAAAATTGGTTATTTGTAGGAGCAGGCATTAAGCTTAAACAAAGGGATAAATTTGATATGGGAATAAGAGCAAATGTTGGTGCTTCTTTATTTTATGAAAATATAGAATTTTATGCTGAATTAAGGCCTGTTTTATACCTAAGAGAAGGTGTAAATATTGAAGGGGGTTTAGGGTTTAGGTTTTATTTTATCTGAATTGTTTCGAGAAAACTCCCTCCTTTACTTAAGAGGGAGATGAGTCGGAAGGGTTTTAGTCTTTAACCCCTGCTTGAGAACGAATATATTTTTCGATTATTTCTATTGTTGCCCCTCCAGTTATTAAGATACAATAACTTCTACTCCAAAATACAGGTTTCCAATAATATTTTTTCAAATATTCACTATATTTTTTTCTAATTAATCTTGAAGAAACAGTTTTTAGACTATTGACTAATTTTGCTAATTCAACCTGTAGAGGTGTTTCAAATAGCAAATGTAAATGGTTAGGTTCTCCATAAAATTCAATTATAGTTCCGTTCTTTCCCTCAATTATGTTAAAAAAAATTTCCTTTAAATCATCTAATATTTCTTTGTTAATACATCTGTGCCTAGACTTAGTTATTAAAACTAAATTGTATCTAAGATTGTAGATTAAGTGCCTATTCTATACAGTATAAAGAGGTGTAAAAATCTATGAAAATAAAAGAAGTTTTCAAGTTTAGAGTATATTCTAATTAAAGTAAAGAACTTTGGTGATATGCTCCCCTGCTAAATCTATGTAAACGATTTTGAGGAAGCTTCTTACTAATGATTACCAAGACCTGCCCTGTCCATTGACCGAGCACATTGACAAGTGTATGTCCTATCTGATACTTTGTGTAAAAAATAAAGTCTTGAGTTTTTAATTTCTTAGTGTAGATTTTAGGAATCCTTTCTTTAGATTCTACTATAGTATTCCTCTTTATTCTTGATTTCAGAACTTGCTTTTGCTTCTCTTAAAGATAAAGAACTAATTAATATATCTTTATTTGGTATTAGTTAGGAATAAGGGGTAAACTTTGTAGGTGTGACTATATATTTCTTTTATAATTCAAGTATTTTCTCAGTAGAAGTTATTAAATAGGTGAAAGTAGATAAAAAAAGTATAGTTAAAAAAATTTTATTTTTTTGTAAACCCAAGTATATCAATATATTTCTTGTCAAGTAAAAACTATATATAGTAGGAGTGCTTGACTATACCCACAATATATAGTATTCTTAATTGATATAAATAATCGATTTTAGGAGGGATTATGACTACCGTTATAAAAAGAGACAATAGAGTTTCTGAGTTAGATATTAAAGAGATAAGAAAAGCTCTAGTATGGGCAGCAAAAGGATTAGAAGACAAAATAAACTACTTAGAGTTAGAAAGTCATGTAGTTAGTATATATAAAGATAGAGTAAGTACAGAGGAGATACAAAAATCTCTTGTTGATATAGCACTTAAACTTACAAGTATAGACGAGCCAGAATGGCGTATATTTGCCTCAAGGCTAAGTCTTATGGAGTTATATAAGGAAGTAGCTATAAAAAGAGGAATGTATCCAGATTTTGGATATAGCAACTATCTTTCATTTGTAAAAGAAGCAGTTGCTAAAAATATCTACTCAAGTGCAATAGTTGATATTTACTCAGATGATGAATTATTAAAAGCAGAAAAGTTTTTAAATGCAGAATATGATATGGATTTTGATTATGCAGGTATGAGCATGTTAATGAATAGATATTTATTACAAGATCATGGTGAAGCTTTTGAATTACCTCAAGAGATGTTCCTTACTATATCCTTGCTTATTGCTAGTACAGAAAAAAAAGAGGATAGACTAAAAGTAGCAGAAGAGATTTATCACCATATAGCAGGAAGGAAAATAAGTCTTGCAACGCCAATACTCATAAATTTGCGTAGACCTAATGGAAATCTATCATCTTGTTTTATAAGTGCAGTTGATGATAGTTTAGATAGTATTTTTTATAATATAAATGCTATTGCTCAAATATCAAAAAATGGTGGAGGAGTAGGAGTTAATTTAAGTAGAATAA
>CAZFBB010000145.1:0-7256 GCA_964517235.1 uncultured Fusobacteriaceae bacterium | reverse complement strand
TTAATCTAAATCTCTTATATAGGTACACCTAAAATTAAAGACAAGTAAAACTTCTTTTTTAAGAAAATTTTATTTGTCTTCAGTCTCAGGTGGCATAAAATCATCCTTTAATCAAAATCTGCATCTTTAGGATTTTCTATCAAATCCCTCATTTTCATTATCTGTTCACGTGTGTTTCTTGTTTCAGATAATGGTGGTAAATTATCAAAATCAAAAAAATCAACTTGACTTGTTTCTATACTCGTTTTCTTCTCTCCACCTATTATTTCACAGTAAAAAAATAATTTATAAACATGATAAATATCTTTTGGATGTCCATGACACTCTTTGTCATATAGAGCTAAAAGCTTTTTAACTTCTACCTCAAAACCTCCCTCTTCATATACTTCCTTTATAGCCATTTGACTTGGACTATATCCAACATCACACCAGCCACCAGGCAATGACCATCTTCCATCTATTCTTTCCTGTACTAATAATAACTTATTATTTTTTATACACACTGCTCTTACATCTACTTTGGGAGTCTGATATCCTTTACCATTAGTAAAGTATATTTTTATCTTTTCAAGCGATTCATTACTGAGTTCACTAAGCATTTTTGCACTTAACTCCCTTAATTCTTCATATCTTTCATAATCATATGCATTTTCTCCATAAGTAAGTCCTGCCTGAGCTATTGCTTGCACCCTTTTTATATAACTAAGCATGTCCATAATATTTACACAGCCACTTCAAATTTGATTAATGGGTCATGTTCATATCCTTCTAGTATTATATCCTCAAATGTTAATTGGTCAAATGGTTTATCAGCAATTTTAACATTTGGTAATTTTTTAGGTGTTCTTGTTAATTGTTCCTTTAACCCTTCTATATGATTTTCATATATATGACAATCTATAATAGTATGTGCAAATTCTCCAAGTTCATATCCACATTCTTTAGCTATCATCATAGTAAGTAACGAGTAGCAGGCTAAGTTAAATGGTATCCCAAGAGCCACATCTCCACTTCTTTGTGTAAGGTGACAATTAAGTTTATTTCCCTGTACATTAAATGCAAATGTATAATGACAAGGTGGTAATTTACTTATACTTGCATTTGCAGGGTTCCATGCTACTACAATTAATCTTCTAAGGTTTGGATGATTAGGATTTTTCTTTATTTCTTTCAAAGAATCAATAATATACTGTATTTGATCAAAAGTTTTCTGACCATTTTTTTCTACACTTACCCACTTTTCGTTATCCCAAGCTTCTCCATCGAGACCTACTTCTGGTACTGGGTACCTTCTCCAAAACCTTCCATAAGCTGTTTCTAATCTACCCTCTTCATCTGCCCAAGCATCCCAAATTTTAGTTTTAGTTCTAAGATCTTTAATATGCTCATCACCCTTTAAATACCAAAATAATTCATGTAACATTGAATTAAAATACATTTTTTTTGTTGTAAGTAAAGGATATCCTTCTTGTAAATTTACTTTATAAAAATATGAAAAAGTACTTATCGTATCTGTTCCTGTTCTATTCTCTTTTCTTTCTCCATTTTCTAATACGTATTTAACCATATCGTGATATACTTTCATCTATCTACTCCTTCTATCTATTCATATTCATCTATTATACTAGTATCTATACTAAGTGTTGCTTCTACCTCTTGCAGTTCTCTCACACTTCCTACATAATCTATATTATGTAAAAAGAAAAATACTTCTTTATTCAAATATTCACCTAAAAATGAAACAATTGCTTTTTGCAAAACTTCATTTCCACCACTTATTTCTACTTTATTAAAATCTACTTCTATATTTATTTCTTTAAATATATTAAATTTTTCATAAACCTCTTTAAATCTTTTTACAAATTCTTTAACACCTTCTATTTCTTCTACTCCCTCTCCAACTAAACCCCTTGTCCATTCTGGAAATATTGTATAATAAAGGGCTTTTTCAAGAGATTCGCGTAAAATTCCTAGTCTACACGCTTCTGAATAATAAAGTGCTATTAAAATTCCACTAGACCTACTTGCTATCTTTAATTGTATATCTTCATCAAGCTCTATACTTTCTCCACCTATATAACCATCAAGGTCAAGATGAGTAAGATATTCACCTTGAGTATCAACAGAGAACTCTCCTTTTTTCCCTTTGTAATCTATTTCAAAAGTAGCTTTCCATCCAATTTCTTCCTTCTTCATTTCTTGAAACTTCCATTTATCATTCCATTCTGCATAGGAATTATCTATTAAACAAGCAAAAATTGCATCTTCTTTAGTTATATTATCTTCTAAAATATAAAGATTTTTCAAACGAATATTCATTCCTACCTCCTTCTACTAGTATAACATTTTTTTCACAGTATTAGTAGTAGTACTATTAAATTTAATTTCTAATCTACTCTTTTTTCTATAAAATAATTTGAATTCAAAAGGATTTATAGAAGGAAAAAATATTCTTTAGTTTTTAGAATTTATTAATTTCTATTATAATATATTTCTTTTATAAAATAAAAATACTCACTGTAGATTTACAGAACTTAGGAATTTATCTCATAATTAAATAAAACATAAACAATTAGGATGGTTTTATATATACTATAAAAAATAAAAAATAAAATACACAATCCTACTTAACTTTCAATAAATAATCCTCAAATATAAATTTATCCATCTAGCATTATTAATCTTTAATTAAAAGGGTTTTTAGCTATTACTTGTTAATAATCAAATATTCCTTATTGTATAAAAACTCCTTTTAATTATCATAATCTTCAAAATTTAAAAATAAATATTTTATTCTTTCTTGCTTTTTATGATTATATTAATTACAATATACTAATAAAAATAAATTAGGTGAGTATATGAATCTTAAAAAATTATTAATTTATATTTTAGAGTTTTTGGTTATTATATTTTTATATATACACAGACATTATTTTAACTTTAGAGATATTGACCAAATAATAAGTCTAATACAGTCTTTTGGTTATTTATCATTTTTAAGTTACTTTATTTTTGCAATTGTTGCTAGTCTATTTTTTACACCTTTAGCACTTATAAGACTTACTGCCTTGGTAATTTTTGGACCACTTATAGGTTCTCTTTTAGCTCTAGGAGGCATACTACTTGGTTCTTTTACTTGTTTTTTTCTTGCTAGATATTTTATGTATGATTACTTTATGAAAAGGTTTAGCCAACATAAATTTTACTTAAAAATTAATAAAGCTGTAAAGAATAAAAAAGGCTTAGTAATGTTAAGTACTCGTTTAAATCCAGTTTTTTCAAACACTTTACAAAATTACCTCTATGGACTTACTGAAATTAGTTTGAAAGATTATATTATTTGGTCAGGTTTATTATATTTGCCTGGTACAATTTTATTGGCTCTATATATTAAGCTAACAACAATAGACAATTTATTTTCAAAGGAAAATATTCCTGTATTAAGTGCTCTAGTTTTTTTTATAGTAATTATTACCCTTTTCTTATTTTACCTAAAAAGAAAAAGTAAGGAGGTTATAAATGAAAATTAAAGTAGAATTTGACAGACAAAATATTGATTTTAGCCTTTTAAAAGAATTAAAAAACAAATACTATAATTTAGAATTAATTTCAAGAGATTTAAATTATCTAGAAGAAATAAAGAGTCTTTTAAATGAGGATACCAAAAGTTTTTGTCAAAAAAGCGCTCTTGTAGTAGATAAAGAGATTCTTGGTTCAGAAGATTTTGAACACGGTATCTATCTAATTAAAGAATTCTTTAAATTTTGGTCTGAGAACACCTGTGCTCCCACTTATATACTACTTTTTAGTACTGGTATAAAGTTGATTGCAAAAAATTCACCGGTTTTAGAGTATATAACAAAATTGAAGGAGCATGGTTCTACTATTCTTTATTCTACTGAATCAGCAAAACATTTCAACTTTGGTTCTTTAATTGAAGATAAATTAGCCAGTGGTGTTACTATGAATGAAATAATAAAAGTTCAAATGAGTTTAGACAAAGTTATAAAAATATAGGTGATAGGGATGAATGAAGCGTATTTTTTATTTATTTTTGGTACTAACCAAGAAGTAGTAAAAGTCGAAAAGGAGCTAAGGGAGAAAAAGTACAAAGTAGAAGCTGTACCTTTACCAAAAAGTATTGAAGCCTATACTGAATTTGGATTAAAAGTTCCTTTGGCAAAAATGGAAGAGATTAAAAAATTATACAAAGTCCAAAAAACTAGGATTTATTTTGTAGAAGTAGAAGAAGATAATGTAAAAATCATTAAAAAATGGTAATTTAAAGGAGTTTATGTTGAATTTTTTAGGTCATGCTTTTTTTTCACCCAAGGATGAAAGAATTATATTAGGAAATGTTCTTGGTGATACATACAAAGGAAGAGTGGAAAAACTAGATGTCAGTAAAGAAACTAAAAGAGGAATTGTCCTTCATAGAAAAATCGATAGTTTTGGTGATAGTTTAGAGGAATTTTCTCTTGGCAAGTCAAAATTAAAGAATTTTGGTTTATATTCTGGTGTCATTTTAGATGTTTTTTTTGATTTCTTTTTAGCTAAATACTTCCATTTATATTCAAAAATAAGTCTTGAAGATTTTGAAAACTATATCTACAATTCAATAAAAAATAATCATGTGGAACTTAACCCTAAAGGGGAAAATTTATTTTATTATATGAACAATGGAAAGTGGCTATCTAGTTATAAGAATATCCACATGATAGAAGAAGTTTTATATAGAATAGGTAAGAGAACAAAATCAAAATGTAATTTTGAAGATGCAATTAAAATTCTTAATGATAATTACGATTTTTACTACAATATATTTAATAAATACATGAAAAAAATGATGGAAGAATTTAAATAGTATCTTCACACAAACTTCACTTCTGCATTATATAATTATACTATTAAAAATTTATAATTATTTTCTAGTTGATATTACACATTTTATAAATTAGAATATTAGTAGGTGAGAAATATGGAGAAAAATAACAAATATTTAGCTGAAGAGTTAAAGAGTTACCTTGAGTACAATTTTACAGAGAGATTAAAGTTAGGTGCTATTTCAAAGGAATTTAAAACTAGTACAAATGATATTACTAAAACTTTTAAGAATAAGTATAATAAAAGTATTGTTGACTATATCATCGAATTAAGAATATCATATGCTAGGCAACTATTAAAAGAAGATAATCTTACTATAAATGACATTGCAAAAAAAAGTGGTTATACTACTATTTCCAATTTTAATAGACAATTCAAGGATATTTCAAATATGACTCCAGCTGAATTCAGAAAAAAACTCAATGAAAAAAACTAAGAATTATTTCTTAGTTTTTTTCATTAAATCATCTTTACTTTTTATCAAATCCCGCATAAACTGTGATTTAGTATCATAAGCTTCTCTCCCATTTCTAAATCTACCTTCTTTAATCCATTTATTAACTAATCTTCTTTCAAGACCTAATTCTTCAATCAAATCTTCCATAGTAACATTTTTATTAAAGTTATCCATTAAAAAGTCTCTTGCTTGTCTGAAAAGTTTTTCTTCCTCTTCTTCAAGTTGTTTCAAATAATTCATAATAATTCCTTTCTTGTATAACAAATTAAGTATTTGTCAAAATAATTTAATAATGGTTCTCTTCTACCTCAAAACTACCTTTTAAATATGATTTTATTGCAACTTTATTATTCTTTTTAACCCACAAATATATCTTATTTTTTTGTACTTTTTAACATTATAAGTATCACTAATTATCTTTTTTAATACAATTTTTCTAAATTTCACATTTCTAAATTTAAGGTTTACATATAAAGATATAAAAATATTTTTTTCTTTACTATAATAATATTCGCTAAAAGCAAGTGGAATTCTATAATAAAATACAACTTTTCTTTTATAACTTTCAATACTCTTCTTTATTCTCCAAAGACCTTTGTGCCAATAATTAAGCATATCTACGTAAGTTTTTATCCACATCTTTTATAAACATACAAATCTCCAAATTTAAGTTATCTTATAAAAAGTATAATTCAAAATTCTACTAAAATCTACTAAAATTAATTATAATTTTTTTAACAGGTAAAAAGGGAGTTAGTTACTCCCATTCAGGTTGAAAACAAAAAGATAGTTTTAAAAAAGAATTACTTTTATCTTAATACAAAAGTAATACAAGGTCTTAAAGTACATAACTGAATCTATGTTCGATAAATCCTTCTTTATTCATTTTATAAGTTATTATAATAAAATTCTTGTGCGTGCTATTCTCATAATCCTAATAATATCTCTAAATCATAAATTACCCTTTCAGAAACTTTATCGACAGTATTAATCTTAACCTTTAACTAAAACTCTCCTAAAATAATACACTCTATGTTATTTAACCGTTTACAACAAAGTCTCCAATATACTTATAAAAATTTATTTTATCGAGAATTAAATTTTCTGTATTAAGTCATAACAACTTACTTTTTTACTTATTATCTAAATACCCAACTCTATTTATTTTATTTAATAAAACTATTTTAATATCATATACAAGGATTTTCAGTATATTTATATTAAAATCTTGTAATAATTTATCTTTGTAAATGTTTAATTTAGTTAATTTTAAATATCAACCTCAAATCTAAATACCACTATAAGGGCTCTTTTCCCGCTTAAAGCTAAAAACCTCTCTGAACAACTTGTCAATCATTATTATTTTCATTCAGCCACTTAAGAGGCTCTTGATTTATTCTATTTCTTATCTCTGAAAAGATTCATGCTTTTAAAGTTAATTGTTCTAATACTATATATCATCTTGCAATTGGCTCCTTTCTATCCTTTCTCTATTTCGTCCTACTGTATCTACATAATATTCTTTACACTAAAATTTTTAGCGGTATGTTTACAAGTATATGAATATGATTTTTTACATACATTTGCTTCATGTATCTCTACTCCCCTATACTCACATAATTTTCTTAATATTTTTCTTGTATCTGGCTTTATTTTTCCATATATTACCTGTCTTCTATATTTGGTACAAAAACTACATGCCCATTTTGTATGTGCTAAACTATTCTTATCCATTGTTCTCATTTTATTTTTTCGACTGACAAATCAATTTATTTTATCAAAAGGAGGATAAACTAAATATAGGCACAGTCTTCCGACTTTTTTTATCCACCCACATAGCAGGTGGTTTTCTTTTTACATAGCAAAAGGTCGCTTCCGCGACCTTCTACCTCTAATATTTTATCCCATTCATATC
>CAZFBB010000144.1:0-7259 GCA_964517235.1 uncultured Fusobacteriaceae bacterium | reverse complement strand
GATGGGGAATATATAAATTGTCCTATGAATAAAGAGGAATATACTAACTTTTATAATGAACTAATTAATGCAGAACGTTTTCCATTAAAAAAACATGAAAAGGAAAAGTTGTTTGAAGCATGTATGCCAGTAGAGCAAATTGCCAAAAGAGGTGAAAAAACTTTATTGTTTGGTCCATTAAAGCCAAAGGGATTAACAAACCCAAGAACAGAAATGATGGATTATGCAGTGGTACAATTGCGTCAAGATGATAAAGAGGGTAAATTATATAATCTAGTAGGGTTTCAAACTAACCTTAAATGGGGAGAGCAAAAAAGAATATTTGGAATGATACCAGGTCTTGAAGAGGCAGAATTTGTAAGATATGGAGTTATGCATAGAAATACATTTATTAATTCTACAAAATTATTAAATAAAAATTTATCGATGAAGGATAATGAGAATATATATTTTGCCGGACAAATAACAGGGGGAGAAGGTTATATATCAGCAATAGCTACAGGATTTATGGCAGGAGTTAACTTGGCAAACAAACTTAATAATAAAGATGAATTTATTCTTGATGATAGAAGTTCTATTGGAGCTATTATAAAATATATTACAGAAGCAAAGAAAAATTTTCAACCTATGGGGCCTAATTTTGGAATAGTTAGAGCTTTAGAAGGGAAAAAAATAAAAGATAAAAGAGAAAGATATACAAAAATATCTGAAATAGGATTGGAATATATAAAAGGTATAGAAAAAGAAACATATAACTAGGGGGATAGATATGTTAAATGCTTATTTGAAGGAATATTTACAATATGAAAGAATTACTCATAGTAAAAGTGATAATACACTAAGAGCCTATAAAAAAGATATAGAACAATTGTTAGAATATCTCAGCGGAGAGGGTATTAGTGAACTAGATAATACTAAAGAACTTAACCTAAGAGGTTTTTTAATGCATATGAGAGCTAGTAATGTTAGTAAAAGGTCTCTTAATAGAAAAATATCTTCTTTAAAGGGTTTTTATCGTTTCTTACATTTAAAAGAGTATGTAAAAAAAAATATAGCACTTAACTTAGAAAATGCTGAGCATAAAAAGGAACTTCCTAGTATACTTTATAGAGAAGAGATAGAAAAAATAAGAGAAGTAATAAAAGGTAGAGGGCTTAATGAACTTAGAGATAGACTTATTATAGAAATGCTTTATTCAAGTGGGATAAGAGCAGGAGAGCTACTTAATTTAAGTGAAGGTCTTATAGATTTGGAGGAAAGAGAGATAAAAGTAGTAACTAAAAATAAAGGGCAAAGAATTGTTTTCTTTAATAATATTACAAAACATTACTTGCATGAATATATAAACACAAAAAAAGAAAAATTTGGTGAAGATTATAGAAAAGATATATTGTTTGTAAATAATAGTCAAAATAGGTTAAGCGATAGATCTCTTCGTAGAATAATAAATCGTATTGTTAAAAGAACGGATATAAAAAAGGAAGTTAGCCCACATACCTTTAGACATTCATTTGGAGCTTATATGATTAAGCATGGGATGAATCTTCATTATTTGCAAGAATTAATGGGACATACGTCTATGGAAAGTACCAAAATGTATTTGGAGTATGATATACAAGATTATATAGTGGAAGGGAAAACATATTATAACAAAGTTTAGGAGGAAATATGTCATTTAGAGCTACAACGATATTAGCAATACAAAAAAATGGTAAAACTGCAATAGCAGGAGATGGACAAGTTACTCTTGGACATACTGTGTTCAAAAGTAACGCAAAAAAGATAAGAAGATTAGGAGATGGGAAGATATTAGCTGGTTTTGCAGGAGCGGCGGCAGATGCCTTTTCATTATTTGATAAATTTGAAAAGAAATTAGATGAACATGGGAAAAATATGAAAAAAGCAGCAGTAGAGTTGGCTAAGGATTGGAGAGCAGATAAAGTTCTTCGTAATTTAGATGCAATGCTTATAGTTGCAGACAAAGAAGATTTGCTTATTCTTTCAGGAACAGGTGATGTATTAGAACCTACTGAAGGAATTGCAGCAATAGGAAGTGGAGGAAACTATGCTTACTCCGCAGCAAGGGCATTAGTAGAGAACACTAATATGGAACCAAAAGAAATAGTAGAAAAAGCTCTTAAAATAGCAGGAGAGATTTGTATATACACTAATACTAATATTAGTGTTGATAGTTTGTAAGGAGGATATGTGGCAAAAAAAATAAAAAAATGTGAAGGTTGTGGAATACCATTACAAAGTGAAGATAAAAATAAGGAAGGGTATCTACCAGCTAAAGTTATAGCTGAAAATCCTCATCCAATATGCCAAAGGTGTTTTAAGATAACTCATTATGGGGAGTATCTACCAGTTTCACTTGATAATAAAGATTATTTAAATGAAGTTAAAAGAGTTATAGCTGATATGGATATAGTTGTAGCTGTAGTGGATATTATTGATTTTGAAGGAAGTTTTGACAAAGAAATAATAGAATTAATTAGAAATAAAAAACTAATTATGGCAGTTAATAAAATTGACCTTATACCGGGAGAAAAACATCCATCTGAAGTAAGTGAATGGTTAAAAGTAAGATTGTTTAAAGAAAATATTAATCCTGTAGACATAGCTGTACTTAGTACTAAGAAAAAGTATGGTGTAAATGGTGTAATAAGAAAATTGAGACACTTTTTACCAAATGGGGGAAAAGTTGCTATAATTGGAGCAACTAATGTGGGTAAATCTAGCCTTATAAATGGTATGTTTGGTGAAACAAAAGTAACAGTTTCAAAATATCCGGGAACTACTCTAAAAACTGTTAAACATGAAATTCCAAAAACAAAAATAGAAATATTTGATACACCGGGTATATTACCACATGGAAGAATATCAGATATGGTTTGTGAAGAGTGTAATCTAAAAATAGTGCCAAGTAATGAAATAAGTAGAAAAACATTTAAACTACCTAAAGGTAGAGTACTTATGTTTGGTTCATTAGTAGAAGTAAAGGTATTAACTGATTACGAAATAAAGCCTATTTTTACTGCTTATGCAGCTAAAGATGTAAAATTCCATGAAACAAATGAGGAAAAAGTAAAAGAACTTGTTGAAAATCGTACAGGTGAAATGCTTAGTCCACCATGTGTTAAGTGTAAAGATGATTATTTGAAAAAAGATATGAAAAAGGAAGTTGTTGAAGTAGAAGAGTTTGAAGAATTAGTAATCAAAGGACTTGGATGGTTAACTGTTAAAAGAGGACCGATAAAAGTAGAAGTGACACTTCCAAAAGATGCAGAACTTATTATAAGAGAGGCTTTCATTGAACCAAAAAGGGAAGGCATGTTAGAATATTAAATTAAAAGACCAAATTTTATTGGTCTTTCTAAGTAGAAAGCAAATGGCTAATTTTTAAAATTGGTCATTTTTTCTTTTGATTAAAAAGTAATAGAATATATCTAGAGATATAATTGAATTTAAGTTGGATAAGTTTTAATTATTCATTAAAAATTAGATATTTATACAAAAAATAAGATTAAGAAGTTACTATATCCATTAGGCTATAAAACTAGCTTTAAATGATTTGAAGCTTCTAAGTTTAATAAGGTTAAAAGTGTAAGTATATAATTGATAAAATAAAAAGGATTAAAGATGTTTAATTATATTTAACATTGACATTTTATAATATTAATTATAGAATATGGTCATTAATGTTAAGGAGAAAATGATGCAGAATAAATCTAAAGGTATAATTTGTATGTTAGCTTCTGCTCTTGCATTTACATTTATGGGAGTAGCAGTAAAATCGGCAGGAGATATTCCTATTTTTCAAAAAGTTTTTTTCAGAAATTTTGTTAGTTTTTTTGTAGCACTATATATTATTAAAAAATCAAATGCGTCATTATTTGGACAAAAAAAGAATATGCCTTTGCTGACACTAAGGTCTCTTCTTGGTTTGTCAGGTGTCATGTTAAATTTTTATGCAATTGGGAAATTACCCCTTGCAGATTCGAGTATGTTAAATAAGCTATCACCATTTTTTGTAACAATATTTGCATTTATATTTTTGAAGGAAAAACTTGATAAAATGCAAGTTTTTGCTTTGATAGGTGCCTTTATAGCTTCTTTGTTAGTAATAAAGCCAGAGTTTTCTATGGCAATGTTACCGGGTTTAGCAGGGTTTCTTAGTGCAATATCAGCAGGAGCAGCATATACAATCATTAGACATTTGAGTAAAGATGAGGAACCTGCAACGATAGTATTTTATTTTTCTATGGTATCATTAATAGGAGCTCTTCCATTAATGCTAATGAATTTTGTTATGCCTACAGTTATTGAATGGTTTTGGCTTTTTGGAACAGGATTTTTTGCTTCAATAGGACAATTTATGGTAACTATGGCATATAAATATGCTCCAGCAGGTGAAGTTTCAGTATATAACTATTCGAGCATAGTATTTTCTATAATAGTAGGATTCTTACTTTGGAGGGAATTACCTGATTTATATAGTTTTGTAGGTGGATTAATAATAATAATTATTGCTTATGGAATCTATAGATACAATAAAAAAATGTCTTAAAAAAAAGATTAAATTGGACATTCCAATTTAATCTTCTTTTTTATTTCTTATCTAATGAACAGTATAATACTCTCCATTTATTATTTTCAAAAGCTTCCTTTGAGTCTGCGATATCTTCTACTGTATCAACAATTAGTATCTCCATATCGATATCGATGTGACTAAATTCACCATTTGGTCCAAAAACAACAGTTGAACTTTGTACTTTGTAATCTCCCTCTTTTGGATAGTAACTTTGATCTATATACATATCTTTTGTAATTACAAAGGGTAAATTTACTTCATATCTACCTACTACGGCTTCTTTTTGATCTTTTGTCGTTAATGATTGAAATATTATATGCTTTATACTAGTCATTTTGACCTCCCTCTAAATCCATTTATTATAGCTCAAAAAAATTTATATAGCAAATAAATTGTAAAAAATTGGACAAATATCCTTTAAAGTTGGAATACTGTTAATAGTAGAAGGATTAATATAGAATACATATCTTGAAATTTATAATTTAAAAAAATCTAAATCAATTTTTAAGTTTTCAAGTAAAGTGTTTAATTCTTTTAATCTCTCTTGATTGTTAAATAATGAAATTTCTATATCTTTAGAAATATCAGTGGTAGCGATGCTTAAAGACTCTATAGTAGTCGAGTTAGTAGTAATATTTTCAATTGCACTATTTATTTCTTTTGAAGCTATAGATTGCTCTTCAATAGCCATAGTGACTTCGTTAATGTCATTTGCATTAGTTTTATTATTTTCAATTATTTTATTTATATTTTCCTTTGACAAATTGGTAAGATTAATACCTATATTTACTTTTTTCTTAGTAGTTTCTGTGCTTAATCTAACAATTTCAACTTCTTTCTGAATTCCATTAATTAACTTAGATATTTTTTGAGTTTCATTATTAGTTTGTTCAGCTAATTTACGTATCTCATCAGCTACAACGGAAAAACCTCTTCCAGCTTCTCCAGCCCTCGCAGCTTCGATAGCGGCATTTAGAGCTAATAGGTTAGTTTGCTCAGAAACACTGTTTATAGAAGTAATAATAGTACCAATATTGTTTGACAAATTTTTTAGTTTATTTACTTTATCTAAAGAATCATTAGCACTATAGGTAATAGCATCCATACTATCAACCATTTTTTCCATATCGTGTGAACTTCTATTAGCTACTTCTAAAGTTTCATTTAGTGCTCCTTGAATTTTTTTGATATTAGTGTGAATATTATTATTCGTAGTACTTATTTCTTCAATTGAAGCAAGGCTTTCTTCTGAAGAAGCAGTTTGGCTTCTTACATTATCTAAGACAGTTTCTATAGAATGATTAAGTTGAATTAAGCCCATATTTATTTTCTTTTGTAATTCATGGTAATATATACTACCTTGTCCTTTTATTAAATTATCCATATTTTTATCTATTAAACTACTAGTTTGAGAAATATTATTAGATATACTTATAATTTTTTTTAAAACTTTGGATAATTTAGCTGAAAAAATATTAAAATCTTCAGCCAAAAGGCCAATTTCATCATTTCTATTAATATCAAGATGAACACTTATATCTCCATTAGCTAATTTGTTGAAAGCTTTAGTAACAATTTTAATTGGACTTGATAATGATTTCCCTATATAGTATAGTATAAAAGATATTGTCAAGAATGATATAATTGAGACAATTAGAATAAAAAGAGTACTTTCCTTTATTGTTTTATTCATCTCATTTAATCTTAGTCCTATGTTAATAGCACCTATTCTTTCTCCATTTGAATAGAAAGGTTTAATTACATCGTACACAACTTCGTCTATTTTGTCATAGTAATATTCAGTAGCAAAATCTTCGCCATATTTGGCTCCACGAACGCTAGCTTCATCATTTAGAATGCAATTAATTTCTTCTGGGTCACTAGAAGCTAAAACTTTTGCGTTACTGTCCATAATTAAAGCATAGGCGACATTTTCATTTTTAGCAAGTTCCATTATTAATTTTTGAGGATTAAATTCATCTATCAATTTATGAAGATAATCGGCTCCTAATCCAATTTGAAGAAAGCCGTCACCATATTCTCTTCTATAAGCAAATTTATAGTAGTTGTCATTAACAGTAGCTTTTCTAATATCTTTTTCAATTAAGGTCTTTTTCCCACTAGAAGAAAATTTTGAAACGGGATGTTCTTTATCAAATTTTAGACCTATAAAATCTTCATTATTTGAAAAGATAATTTTTGAATCATTATTATAATAATTTAAAACTTTAATATTTAAAGAGTTTGAAATTTCTTTAAAGAAACTATTGTTAATATTATTTTTATTTTTTAATATTAAACTTGAAACTTCCATTAATTTTTTATCGACACTTCTTGTTAAAGAGAGGATATTAGATCCATTTGAATTTAGATGTCTAGAAATTTCAGTTGCTGTCTGAAGAGCACCTCTTTTCAATTGTTTTTGAATTCCTATTTTTAAAAAGTAGGAAGAAGAGAGTGTGATTATAATAGTCGAAATCAACAGAAAAGTAAGAGGTAATAAGATTAATCGTTTTTTTAGTGATATAAATTTTCTTTTTTTCATTGTAATTCTCCTCATGTAATAATTTTGGCGTACTTATATATAGTTGAACAATTATAACATAAATTCAATTGTTACACTAGTGAAAATTATGTACAATATAAAGAAAAAATTTATAATTAA
>CAZFBB010000143.1:0-7354 GCA_964517235.1 uncultured Fusobacteriaceae bacterium | reverse complement strand
AAAAACCATTTATTCCATTTTTTAAATACTTTTCCTTAATTCTTTGTCTATGACCTTTCATCTTATCACACTCACTCAGGATAATTATATAATTTATAAACTCTTTTGTCAATCGAGCCTTTAAGTATATACTTTTATAATTTCAAGCTCGTTCTTAACCAAATTATAAAAATATGTTTATATATAAAATAACAGTTTATTATCTAGGACTCTCAAAAATCTATTTTACAGTGATATTTTTAATTGAATTTATATAAAAATTATTAATTCTTACTTTTTAAAAAATTTTAGATTAATCTATTTCATAATTGCACAGGTGAAACTTTTAGTAATCAATTAAACTAAATAAATAGCCACTTATTATTTTCTAAATTTTAAAATAATTTAGATATAAAGACTCTGTGCAAACCTTCAAAATACTTCTTATTTTTATCAAAGATTTTATATTAAAAATAAAAAAGCCTATTTCTAGACTTTAATTTATTTTAACTTATACTTTTCCTAAATTCCACTTTAACACCTAAATTATATCAAAATCTAATACTAATGGTAGGTGATCACTTAATTCAACTAGAGGTATCTTAAACTCATTGACTTTTATCCCTTTCGAATGCAAGATAAAATCTAAATGTTTTTTCGGATTCCAGCTTGGAAAAGAAGCTAATTTATCTTTATTGGGATTAACTAAACTGCTTGCTTCAAGAAACAATTCTATTTCTTCCTCTCCCCACATTAAATTAAAATCTCCACCTATTATTACTTCTTTCTCTTGGCTTTTGATAAGTTTATACAATTGATTTATCTGTTTAAATCTTGTTTTTCTTCCAAGAGCTAAATGAACTAAAAATATAACTACATTATCTAGTTCCAATTCTATAATTAAAGTTTTAGTTCCTACATTAAAATGGTGAAACTTAACACCTTCATATTTATCTTTGTATATAAGAGCATTTCCTTGTTTTCGTATCACAGGAAATTTATTAAATTTAGAGCCTTCATTGTACTTTACTTCATGTATATTATAGTGATTTAATTCTTCTGATAAAACTTCTACTTGATTAACATATGAATGTCTTATACTTCCTAAATCAACTTCAATTAAACCTACTACATCTGGATTTTCACTTTTTAAATACTCACCAATCTTTTTTATGTGATCTTTTGTATTGCTCATATACCCAGTTACATATGGTAAAAATGATTTTTTTATCATCTTTCCACCTGTTCCATACCTTATATTATATAAGACAAATTTCACCCTATCACCTCTTTCAATTATGCGTCTACCTTATGCCTCCTCTTATATATTTTACCTCTTTCTTGTTGATTTTTAAACTATTTATTACATTTTTTATATTCTTCACTTAAATCCTCTAACTCAAATAAAAGAATTAATAAATAGTAGTTAAAAATAATTAACTGAAAAATCACCTAATTAACTAGATAAATTTTTAGTTATCAGTAATTTATGTAAACTCATGTCAAATTTTTTCTATAAAAGTTCCTTTTAAATTAGCTTTATCTCTGTAAAACTCTCTATCTTCTGCAATTTTGTCTTAAAGGTTTAAACTCAATTATTCCTAACTGTTGTGTATTATCCATTCTCTGACCAGAAAGATAAATCTCTCAGTTTTACAAATTTATATTGAAAGTTTTATATAAAAAATATAAATTTAAACAACAATATTTCTTCATAAAAAAAAAGCTGACTAAAAAGCCAGCTAACTATCAATTACTTTGTCCAAGCAGGTTCTACGTGTCCGTAGTCACCATCTTTCCTCTTATATACTATGTTCATTTCCTCTGTTTCATGATTCATAAATGGATAAAACTCAATTTCTAGAGCTTCCATTTGCAAGATAGCTTCCTCAACATCCATTGGTTTTGTAGATGTTAATTTTGTCGAAATTATCTTTTTAATACTTTCATCATGATCATGACTCACTTCAATACTTGGTTTAAGGACAAATTTACCTTTATTTTTATGTCTATTATCTCTCAATTTTTCTTTATACTTTGTAACTTGATTCTCCAAAATATCTACTACTTCGTCTATAGACGCATACAAATCATTATCCCTAGCAGTCGCTTTTATCCTAGTTCCATTTGCAAAAATCAGAACATCGGCAATGTGCTCTGGCCCTTCCTTAAGATGTTGTACAGAAAGAGTCACATCAACTTCAATAATATTATCAAAATACTTCTTTACTCTCCCCACTTTTTTTTCAGCATAATCTCTTATCGCCTCTGTGATATCAAGATGTTTCCCACTTATGATTAATCTCATAAGTAATCACTTCCTTTCCACCTAACTTTTTAGTAGTTTCTTTGTTGTTCTTGTACTTAAAGTATACCTCTATTTTTTTTCTATTTCAAGTTTTTTAACAATATTTTTTATTTTTTTAACCACTTGAACTTTTGCTAATTCTCCTTGTTTTTCGTAGTTTACGGCATCCATAAGATGATTAATAAGGTACATTCCACGACCACCTTCAGACAAGTCAAAAACATCCTCTACTTTTGGAGGTTCATTCATCTTCTTTATCTTTTCATCTTTGGGAATGTCACCTTGATAAAAGAAATCCATATAAAAATAATTTCCTTCTACTTTTATGACTACCTCTATTCCTTTTTCTTTTCCATGAAACTTTTGCCCATGTTTTATTATATTTGTAATAAGTTCTCCTATTGATAATTCAATAGCTTCCTGAAACTCATTGTAAAATCCAAATTCTAAAGAGAGTTTTTTCACTTCGTTACGTACTCTTTTTATCTCTTCATATTCTGATTTTATTCTTAATTTCCAAAAGTACATAACCCACCTCTAACTTTCTAATTTCCCCTTTTTCAAGTAAACTCTATCTCTGCAAACATTTGCTAACTCTTGGCTATGAGTAACTACTATAATTGTTTGATTATGTTTTTCATTTATTCTTCTCAGAATATTATGTATTACTTCACTTGTTTCTTCATCAAGATTACCTGTTGGTTCATCTGCCAAAAGAATTTTTGGAGAATTAATAAGAGCTCTTGCAATTGCTACTCTTTGCTTCTCTCCACCAGATAACTCATTTGGTTTATGATCTATTCTCTCTTCTAAACCCACTTCTTTTAAAAGATTCTTGGCTTTTTCCTCTGCTTCCTTTTTATTCACTTTTTTATTTATTAGTGTAGGCATAACTACATTTTCTAAGGCAGTAAATTCAGGTAGAAGATAGTGAAATTGAAAAACAAATCCCAAAAACTCGTTTCTCATCTTATCCCTTTCACCTTGATTTAATTTACTTACTTCCTTCCCATTTATAATGATATTACCACTAGTAGGCTCATCAAGCATACCTATAAGATTTAAAAAAGTAGATTTTCCTGATCCCGACTTACCAAGAACTGCTAAAAAATCCCCTTGATTAACTTGCCAATCTAAGTCCTTTATAATTTCTAAATTTCTATTTTTATCCTTATAAAATTTATTTACTTTTTTTAATTCTAGTATTTTATTCATATTTAAGTGCCTCCACTGGTGTTAATTTTGCCCCCTTATAAGCTGGAAATATGCTAGATATCAATATTATTATACTCGTTGCAGTAATTATTGCCAACACCTCTACCCCACTTATCTCCACTGGAATATTAGTTAAATAATATAGTTCAGTTAATTCATCAAAAAGACCTATTTTTAATAATTTTAATATTAAAAACGACAATATCATTCCCAAAACCATCCCACTAATACCCAACAAACTTCCCTCTAACATAAATACCTTCATTATACTTTTTCTACTGTATCCCATAGACCTAAGTATACCTATATCTTTTGTTTTTTCCCTAACCATAGTATTCAAAACTATACCTACTACAAAACCCGATATAACTATTATTAATGAAAACAATACTATCATAACTGTTTTTTCCAAAGCCAAAGCTTCTAAAAGAGTTCTGTTAATATCTCCCCAAGTTCTTACTCTCAGATCAGGTACTGCATTTCCAATAGTTCCTCTTAATTTTGAAGCATCATAGGGATTATTTAGTGCTACATCAAGGCTAGTTACTGCATCCCCAGAGTCACTTATAATTTGTGCTGTACGGAGAGGCATTATAATAAGATTACTATCATAACTTATATACCCCGTTTGAAACACTCCTCCTACTTTTAGTTTCATTTTTTTATTTTCAGCTGAAGTAATTTCGACTGTATCATCAAGTTTTATTCCTATTTGCTCGGCCATTTGGCTTCCTATATATACTACATTATATTTTTTAGCTTCTATTTCACCCTTTACAATATATTTGTCAAGTTCCATAGCTACTTTTGCTTTCTCCAAATCATAACCATCTATTTGTATCCCCAATTGATATACACCAAAAGCAGTATAAGCTTTTAATATTCCTTGATTAGTAAATTTTGCTACTGCTCCTTTAACCCCACCAATTTTATCTAAAGCTTCTATTTTATCAATATAAGGCTTTATTCTATACCCTCCATTACTTACAAGAACGTGTGGTGAGAGACTTAGTACCCCATTTATCATATTATTATTAAGTCCATTTGATATTGCAATCGAAACAGTTAATACTGTTATTCCTATTACTATCCCCAGTATGGACATAATACTTTGTTTTTTTCTTTCAACAATGTGCTTTTTTGCTATAAATAACTCTACCATTTTGCCTCCATATTTTTTGCTTATATTTTACCCTATATAACTATCAATGTAAATAGTAAATGGCTATTTTCCAAATTGTTTCTAAAATTTTTAATAGTACTTTATAATTTAATATAATAATTAGATAAGCAAAAAATCAGACCTAAAGGTCTGATTTTAGGGGATGTTTATTTATATGCTACAAAAGGGGATTTATGTAGCAATGTCAAGAAATAATATTCTCTAATAGTATATTCATAATTTACTTTTAATTTCCTTTTTTATTTTTCTAAAAAAATAATTTTTTCACTTGAATTTATCAAGTATAATCATTTATTCATAAATTTACATCACCAAATATACCCAAACAAAAACTGGTATCAAAATCATTATAAATAGTACAATGTTATCGATATACTCCAGAATTTTAAATTTTGCTTTAAATAAACAATTCATCTTATTGTATTTTTCACATTCTTTTTCATCATTCCTTATTGAAACAATCCAATCTATTTTCTTATGATTTTCATTCCCCTCTATTTCTTGAAAATAACTATCTTTCAACTTATCTAATTCTTCTTCTGCAACGCACAAATCAAAACGATGATAAATTTTCTCTAGTTCAATATAGTGACTCTTTAATTTTAAGGCTTTTTCCTTATAATTTTTTGTATTTGAAAATAAAACAACCATTGATATAACAATTGATAAAAAAATTAAAAGAAGATTATACTCCTTTACATTCTTTTCTACAACTAAACCAAATAAAGATAATCCTATAACACATATTGAATAATAAAAATTCAAATACTCTAAATTTCTATCTTTTTTCAAATAACGTTCGGCTAAACTTATTCTTGAGTTTTTAGTTATCCAAACCTTTCTTTTGAAATTCTCTTTTTGATTAATATGTTGTTCCGTCATTTTTCCTCCTACGAAAAATTTTGTAAATCTCGTTCTAATCCAGAAATAATCTTCATCATTAGTCTTTTATATTCAAAATTTATCTTTTTCTCATTTTTTTCTATTTCTTTAATTTCTTCTTCTTCAAATTTAATTTTTAAAGTCTCTAGTTTCTCTTCTTTTGTAATATTTTTCATTTTATATAAATAATTAGATTCTTTTAAATTATAAATAATTTCATGAAATGTTCTAGAAAATCTTTTTGTTTTCAAATCTTTTAAATTATTTTTTTTTAAAAATTTTTCAACAAGTTTATCTAAATGAAATAATATTTTTTTATCTTCTATTTGTGAAAAAAAGAAAAGCCAACCATATTTTTCATTTTCTTCAGTAATTACTCCAGTTATTTTAAGATTAAGCTGTAATTCAAACTGCTTTAAGTTTTTTTCTCTACTTTTTTTATAATTATTAAACATATCTTCGATAGTTTTTTCAAATCTTTTAACAGTGCTTTCTCTAACTGAAAATTTTTCTCTTTCATAAGTATAACCTAAATATGAAAAGCCGTCTTTAATATCCTTTATATAGCTTTTATCTCCAGCACAATCCTCCTCATGAACTTTTAATCCTAACCCTTCACTTAAATTTTCTTTAACTTCCTCTGAAATTTTTTCTTTATTCTGTTTATTACATAAAATCAAAATATCATCTACATATCTAAAATATTTAATTTTATTTTTTTTATTAAATTTTTCATCCAAATTCATCAAATAAATTGATGCAAGAACATTAGAAATTGATAGACCTTGTGGAATACCAAAATTATTTTTTTGACTGGCTCTATTTCCTAATGGCACTGTTGGATTTTCAATTGCTTTTTTAATCAAATTTAATACTCTCTTGTCTTTAATCTTCTTACTCATTATTTCTAATAATTTATCATGATTTATACTATCGTAATATTTAACAATATCTAATCTTATGACAAAATTGTACTTATCTTCTCTCAGTTCTTTTTTTAATTCTGCTACTTTAGTTTGTACTATTTTTGTATCTATTGAATCTTTATATTTTTCAAAAATATATTCCTTTAAGGCAGATAAAACAATTTTATCTCTGATTGTTGGTATCGATATTACTCTAGGCTCTTTCCCTTTTCCCTTTAATATCAATTTTTCTCTATACGATGTAAATTCATATTTACCTTTTATTATTTTTTCATATACTTTATTTAAAATGACTCTATAGTTATTTTCAAACAATCTATTATTAATTTTATCATTTCCGACTGTATTTTTATATCTAATTTTATTTTTATATATTTTTGACAACAACAATGGCTTAAAACATCTTTTTATATTTGAATTATTCATATTCTCCCCTTGGACTTGCTAATTTGCTTAAGTTAAAACTTTTATTATGTTCAAATAAAAATCCAATTGAAGATTTCAATCTTATTAATTACTCTATTCCAAAATGGAATCTCATTTATAAAATGATAGCAAGTCCAGTTATAATATTATCATCATCTTATTCTAAAGTCAATGGTATAAGTGAAATATAAAAGACAGCCAAATTTATACTTTAGCTGTCTTTAATCTATACTAACTATTTTTTTCTCATTTGTGGGAAGAATATTACATCTCTAATTGATGGTGCACCAGTTAATAACATAACTAATCTATCGATTCCAATTCCCAATCCTCCTGCAGGTGGCATTCCATATTCAAGTGCTTCTACATAATCATAATCGGCTTCAGCATTTGCTTCGTCATTTCCTGCTTTTGCTTCTTCTACTTGATCTTCAA
>CAZFBB010000142.1:0-7564 GCA_964517235.1 uncultured Fusobacteriaceae bacterium | reverse complement strand
TATCATTTATTGCTCTAGTTAATTGTCTAGCTCTATCAGGTCTAAAGTTAAAGAAGATAAATGTATCTCCTTCAGATATTGTCCCATGGGCATTTCCAGCAGCATCTGTTACAACTGTTGGTTTAATGAACTCATCAGTCAAATCTTCTGCATATGATGTTTCAATAATTTTTTTAGCACTTAGATGTTTATCTCCTTCACCAAATACAACTGCTCTATATGCTTTTTCTGTCCTATCCCAATTAGTATCTCTGTCCATAGCATAATATCTACCAGATACTGTAGCTATCGTCCCTACACCAATTTCTTCCATTGCTTTTTCAAGTTTTTCCACATAAACTAAGGCTGACTTAGGTGGAGTATCTCTTCCATCGGTTATTGCATGAACATATATTTTTTCTACACCCAATTCTTTAGTTAATTTAATCAAACCAATTAAATGGTCTATATGTGAATGAACTCCTCCATCAGATAATAAACCAGTAAAGTGAACTGCTTTCCCAGCCTCTTTGGCTTTTGTAACAGCTTCTACTAATACTTTATTCTCTTTGATATTTCCTTCTCTAATATCTTTTGATATTTTAACAAGCGGTTGATAAATTACTCTTCCAGCTCCAAGGTTCAAGTGTCCTACTTCTGAATTTCCCATTTGTCCATCAGGTAAACCTACAGCCTCTCCAGCTGCATTTAATACTGTATTTGGATATTCTTTTTCAAATTTCAAGAAATTTTTTGGTTCCACTTCTCTAATTGCATTTTTCTCATTAGGGTTATTATTAATTCCCCATCCATCTAAAACCATTAACATTACTGGTTTTTTAGCCATTGTCCTCACCTCTCCTAATCATACCTAAAGATTACCGCAGGCTAACCTGCGGCAATAATATCATTTGCTTTATAATCCTGCTTTTACAACTTTAGCAAACATATCTGCTTCTAATGAAGCTCCTCCAACTAGTCCACCATCAATATCTGTTTTGTCCATCAATTCTTTAGCATTTTCAGGTTTCATTGACCCACCATATTGAATAGTGATTTCATTAGCAATCTCTTCATTATACATATTTTTTAATAAATCTCTAATAAACGCATGTACATCTTGTGCTTGCTCTGGAGTTGCAGTTTTACCAGTTCCAATTGCCCATACTGGCTCATATGCAATTACAGTTTTAGTTACTTCTTCAGCAGTCAATCCTTCTAACCCACCTCTAACATGGTCTTCTACTACTGCCTCAGTTCTGTTACCTTCTCTATCTTCCAATGTTTCTCCTACACAAAGAATTGGAGTTAAATTATGCTTTAATGCTGCTTTAACTTTAGCATTAACAAAATCATTCGTTTCTCCATAATATTCTCTTCTTTCAGAGTGACCTAAAATTACATATTTTACTCCAATTGCATTTAACATAACTGGTGAAACCTCTCCAGTATATGCTCCACTTTCATTTGGATTCATATTTTGTGCTGCTATTTCTATTTGTGATCCTTCAACTGCCTTTACTGCATCTGCTAAAGCTACAAAAGGAACTCCTATTACTACTCCTACACCTTCTACTCCAGCTACTGCTTCTTTTAATTCAGTTAAAGTTTTAACCGCTTCTACATTAGTTTTATTCATCTTCCAGTTACCAGCTACTATCTTTCTTCTCATTCCAGCCTCCTACTTTAAATTATAATACTTTCACATTCTAGCACATATACATTTATTTTTCAAATAAATATTTTCTCTATCAAAGGACTATTCTTCCTTGACCAAACCACTAAATCCATGGGTTTTAGCCCTTCTTTCTTCTTTTTGTCAAAGTAGAAAAATAGCTCCCTCTCATCTTCTACATATCTAAACTTTTTCATTTGAAAAACAGGTAAATTTTCAAATATTGCCAAAAATCTGTACTCTCTAAAATCAAAATCTGGTTTTGTTTCTTTTACCCTAGCTCCAATTTCAATCATCTCTCTTTTTCCTAAAAAACTTCTTCCTTTATACTTCTTAGGCAATATGTACATCTTATCCTTACCACTAAATACTCTACCCTTAAATCCCCTTTCAACAAAACCATCGATTTTTGCCTGTTTACTTTTTTCTACTAACTCAAATAATACTGTTGTACTAAATTCTTCCAACTCTTTTTTTAAAACATTACATGGAAAGTTTTCATAATTTATTATAGTTTTCGTTTCTACATTTATATCTTCTTCCAATATTACATTTTGGATTTCCACTTGAGCCTCTTCAAACAAACTATATATACTTGTTTTTGTTTTTTCTACATCTAAATTGTAACTTTCATACTTTTCTATAAAGAATAACTTATGTACTCCACTGGAAATTTCTATTTTTTTATCTTTTACTTCATTTACTATATTAAGTTCTTTTTCTCTAATATCAATTTCTTTTTCTATAGTTTCACCATTATAAATCTCTGCGCCTTTTATATCTTGTTTTATATTTTTATAGGTTTTTTTTACTTTATTTATAAATCCCCTTTGCATATGAGTCTAAGAGCCTCCTCCACTCTTTCAAAAGGTTCTAATATATTACCTTCAAGACCAATAGATATAATTTTATTTACTAATTCTTCACCTCTTCCATCTTCGAAAATAAACCTCACAGGACTTTGTCTTTCATCTATTTGAATTATTGCTTCATTCTCTTTTACAAATTGATATTCATTTACATTCTCCATAGCTTTGTTTTGAGAATCTCTAATAACTGCTACCCCATTTTGAACAAACTTTTCTAAAACTTGATTTTCTAATTTGTCTACAAAGTATATATCACCCTTATTTTCAAGCTTTTCTATTAAGTTTCCCATTATTACTTCCTCTTTCAAATATTTTTCAAGAACATTTCCATATAAAACTTTTTGCAATTTACTTGGATTTATTATATCAGTGTATTTAAATTCTACTGGTATTCCTCTTTCATCTACAACCATAATACCACCCAAATAACTGTCTTTTTCTGAATACATTTTAAAATATGCAATTGTAGCCATAACCCCTCCTATATTTCCAAATCTAACCATCTTCCCTTATTTGGATTATTATGTCTTCTTTTTTCCCTTGATTCTTTTGATTTTTGTTTTTTAATTTTTGATTTTAATTCTTCTTCATTTTGTTTATTCAAAGTAATCATTTCCAAATTTGTCTCTTCACTTTTATTAACCTTCTTTTTTTTAAGATCTGCTTCTTTCACAAGTTCATTACTTGCATGAATTTGTTGCAAATCAAGACTAGCTTCTTTATTTTTCATTATTTTTGCAGTTTCATCAATATTTTTCATTACTACTGAAATATCTATTCCTCTAATCATAAAAATCACCCAGTTTCTAAAAAATTACCTTCTATATTGATTATACCTCATATCTCTATAGAAAAAAAGACAGGTTCACCTGTCAAATTTCTAATCAAATTATATCTGCATAATCTCCAAACTTATTCATCAATTTAGATCTAAGCTTTAATATTGCCTTTGAATGTATCTGAGATACTCTAGATTCAGATATCTCCAAAACTCTTCCAATCTCCTTCAATGTCAACTTTTCATAATAATAAAGAGTAAGAACTAATCTTTCATTCTCTTTTAACTCATCAAGCCTTTCCATAAGGGCTCTTTTTAGTTCATCCATCTCTAAACTTTGTTGAGCATTAACTGCTTTTTTATCTTCTACTACATTTGCTACAGTTGTACTTCCTTCTCCGCTATCGTAGATTACGTCATCTAATGAATTAAGATTTCCCATATCAACTTTTGCATATAACTCTTCTAATTTTGACAAAGGCACCTCAAGATATTCTGCTACTTCTTCTTCACTAGGAACCCTCTCTAATTTATTCTCCAAGTATGCATATGCTTTTTCAACATCTTTTGCCATTTTCCTAACTGATCTAGGAACCCAATCTTGAGACCTTAATTCATCGTATATAGCTCCTCTAATACGAGTTACTGCGTATGTTTTAAAAACAAGACCCTTGTTTACATCATATTTTTCAACTGCGTCTAAAAGACCTATAATGCCATATTCTACCAAATCATCATATTCAACATTTTTGGGAAGATTTGTTATCATACGTCCAACTACGTACTTAACTAATGGAATGTATTGAATTATTAACTGTTCTCTGATCTTCAGGTTGCCTGTCTTTTTATATTCTATCCACAACCTTTTTTCCTCTACCATCTTAACCTCCACAGTTTATATATACTTCTCCCCACTACCCATAGTTTTTATTTTTAACTTTCCACTTTCCAAATCTAACTCTATAGTTCGCCCTGCATTACCGCCAGTTTCTTCTGCAATTAATTTAACCCCTCTTTTTTTAAGCTCAAGCTTAACAGCTTCAGCGTTTCTAAATCCAATACTATTCATTTCATTCGAACTACTAAAAGTGAACATTTGAGCTCCACCAGCTATTTTAGCTTCCATATTTCTAATGATAAGCCCCATCTTTTCAAGGTCTTTACACATAGCTTCCATTGCTGTATCTGCAAATTTTGCCGAAGCTTTTGTCGGATCAGGATTTTTAGGTAACATAATATGAGCCATACCACCCATTTTTTTTCTCTTATCGTAAAGAGTTATTCCTATACAAGACCCTAAACCAAGTGTTATTAACCTATCTGGTCCTTTGCCTACTTTGTAGTCCGCCATTCCGACTTTAATTCCTTGACTCATTAGGATACTCCAACAGATTTCAACAGAGAGCCTAATGACGGTAAATCAGGAAGAACAAAAAAATGTCCTCTAATAGATTCACCATTACCTAAAAAATCTGTTTCAATAAGTAAAACTTGATCACTCATTTCACTTACTTCGTATAGTATTGTACCTAGGATTGCTCCTGCCATATCATAAGCAAAAGCGGGGGTTGAGGGTACTATTGTTAAATTTGAGAAAAAACTTAATGAATTCAAATATGAACTAGAAATAATATTTCCAACTTCCATCAGAGCAGACATTGATATTTCATCAGTTACATGGTCAATGCCTGTAACCATCATCATATCTAGTAATTTAAATGCACCTTCTTCATCTAATAAGAACATTAGACTTCCTTGCATGTCGCCAAACATTCTAAGTAAAACACCTGCTACAATATTTTCAGATCCTCCAAATAATTCTGGTATCTCTTCTATAGGGTAGACTTTTACTCTTGGTACGCTCATATCAACTTTTTTATTTAGGATTTGAGATAATGCCGTTGCGGCATTACCTGCTCCTATATTTCCAAGTTCCTTTAGAGCATCTAATTGCTCTAAACTCAAGCTGTCTAGTTTAATTGTCATGTTTTTTAATCTCCAATACTTTTTCTATATTAAGTAGAGTCATAAGCCTTTCTTCATCTATCTTGCAAACTCCATTTAGATAATCTGCACTAATTTCTGTATTTGCTTGCTTAGGATTTGGAAGCACAAACTTCTCATCTACTTCAATTACTTCCGATACAGAATCTACCATTATTCCTGCCGAGATTCCGTTAACTTTTAAAATAATAATTCTTAAATTTTCATCATAATTTTGTTTATCCATTAAAAATCTATATTTTAAATTAATTATCGGTATAACTATACCTCTCAAATTAACAACTCCATTTATATAGGCTTTACTTCTAGGCACTCTAGTAGTCTTTACCTTTTTAATTATTTCTTGAACATTATCAATTTCTAATGCATATTCTTCACTATTTAGCTTGAATCCTACTATTTGTCTAATTCCTTTGCTTTCTATATTTTCAACCATCTTTAGTCCCTCCTATACTAGTGTTAATACATCTAGGATTAAAGCAACTTCTCCATTTCCTAAAACAGTTGCTCCTGTTATACCTTTTGTTCCTGTAAACATTTTTCCAAGTGATTTTATAACAATCTCTTGTTGTCCAATTAATACGTCAACAACTAATCCTATTTTTTTGTTTCCAACTTTTACTATAACAACAGTATTGCTCTCTTCTATCTCTGGTTTTTCAGTTTCTACTTCAAGTATTTGAGATAAATTCAAGATAGGAACTATTTCTCCTCTTAATAGTACTACATTTTCTCCTTGGACTACTTTTATTTCGTCTACTGATATATCTATTGTCTCAACTATATTTGCAAGTGGAATTGCATATATTTCCTCTTCTAATTTTACCATTAATGCTTCTATAATCGCTAGTGTAAGTGGTAATTTAATTTTAATTTCTGAACCTTGACCTATTTCACTTAAAACTTCTATTGACCCATTTAAAGCTTCTATCTTTGTTCTCACAACATCCATTCCAACTCCACGACCAGATACATCAGTTATTGTTTCAGCTGTTGAGAACCCAGAAGCAAATATAAGTTTTATCTTTTCTTCTTTTGTTAATTTTTCTGCTTCTTCTTCTGTTAAGATACCTTTTTCAATAGCTTTATTCGCCATTGCTTCAGCATCTATTCCTTTACCATCATCTTTTATAGTAATTACAACTGAATTTCCTTCATGTTCAGCTTTTAATACTATCGATCCCTTAGGGTTTTTTCCCTTTTCTTTTCTAACTTCTGGCTTTTCTACTCCATGATCAATTGAATTTCTAATTAAATGAACTAAAGGATCACCTATTTCATCAATAACTGTTCTATCTAATTCAGTTTCTTTACCTTGTATAACAAGTTCAATTTCTTTCCCTAAATCTTTAGATAAATCCCTTACCATACGAGGAAATCTAGAAAAGACTGTTTCAATAGGTACCATTCTAGCCTTTGTTACAACTGCTTGCAAATCAGAAGTTACTCTATCTACATGTGAAAGAGTTTCAGATAATTCTTGTAAATTATACTCACTTCCAATTTGAGCTAATCTTGTTTTATTTATAACCAATTCAGCTACTAAATTCATTAAAGCGTCTAATTTTTCAGTATCAACTCTAACAGTAGCTGTCTTTTTAACATTCTCTACCCTTTTAGCTTTCTTATCCTTTACAGGCTCTTTTTTAGCTACTTTTTCTTTCTTAGCTATCTCTTCTACCTTTTCTTCTGCTCCTTCAATAGATATTTCTTGGACAACAACATTACTAATCTCTGATATATCTTCAACTTCTTTTCTTATATCATCAACTTGTTTTCCAGTCAAAAAGGCTATAATAAAGCTATTATCAAACTTTTCTTCCTCTAGCTCTTGAACACTAGGATTCGATTTAATAATTTCTCCTATTTCCTCAAGATTTCTAAATACCATATATGTTCTAGCTGCTTTCAAAAGACATCCTTTATCAAGACTAACTTCAATCAAATATGTTTTC
Source organism: uncultured Fusobacteriaceae bacterium (assembly GCA_964517235.1). GTDB lineage: Bacteria > Fusobacteriota > Fusobacteriia > Fusobacteriales > Fusobacteriaceae > CAZFBB01. The sequence goes on along the minus strand of CAZFBB010000142.1, from coordinate 304 downwards.
ATATCTTTATCTCTACCAGCTAAAATTACCTCTTTTTCAAATTCATTAAATTCCATATTTAATTCTTTATTTTCAGAAACTACAGGTTTTACTACCTCTTTTTTTTCTTCTACAACTTCTTCTTTTTTAACTTTAGGTAACCCACCTTGACCATCTCTAGCAATTTTCTCAAGTTTACCCACTAAATCTTCTATTTCAGTTGTTTCTTCACCTTCTTCAATAACTTCATCAACTAAAGCATTTAATGTATCTAAACATTCAAATAAAACATCAACTAAAACTGTATCCACATCTGCTTTTCCAG
>CAZFBB010000141.1:5292-7636 GCA_964517235.1 uncultured Fusobacteriaceae bacterium | reverse complement strand
GATAAGTTTATCGTAAGAAGAAGAAAAAAATAAGAGAGGAGGCTTAATTAATGGCACGTTCATTAAAAAAAGGACCTTTTATAGATATTAGTTTAAAAAACAAAGTGTTAGCTGCGGTTGAGGCAGGAAACGCAAAAGCGGTTATAAAAACTTGGTCAAGAAGATCAACTATATTCCCTGAATTCATAGGGTTAACATTCGCAGTATACAATGGTAAAAAACACATACCTGTACACGTTACTGAACAAATGGTAGGACATAAGTTAGGTGAGTTTGCTCCTACAAGAACATACCATGGACATGGTAAAGATAAAAAGAAAAAATAATAAGGTGTAAAGGAGGAGCTATAAGTGGAAGCTAAAGCAATAGCACGTTATGTAAGATTAACTCCAAGAAAAGCAAGACTAGTTGCAGACTTAGTAAGAGGAAAATCTGCATTAGAGGCGATAGATATATTAACTTATACAAATAAAAAAGCAGCAGTTGTTATCAAGAAAACTCTTGAATCAGCAATAAAAAATGCGAGCAATAACCACAATATGGACGAAGAAAAATTATACATCTCAACTATAATGATAGATGAAGGTCCAGTTTTAAAAAGATTAAAACCTAGAGCAATGGGTAGAGCAGATATAATAAGAAAAAAAACTAGCCACGTAACAGTAGGCGTAAGCGAAAAGTAATCTTATAAGGAGGTACCGGAGTGGGACAAAAAGTAGATCCTAGAGGATTGAGACTAGGAATTACAAGATCATGGGACTCAAATTGGTTTGCAGAAAAAGATGCATACGTAGATTTCTTCCATGAAGACGTGAAAATAAGAGATTTCATAAAGAAAAAATACTACCACGCAGGGATTTCTTCTATAAAAATAGAAAGAACATCAGCTGAAAGAGTAGTAGTTATAATAAACACTGCGAAAGCAGGAATAGTAATTGGTAGAAAAGGTTCTGAAATTGAAGGACTGAAAGTAACATTGGAAAAATTAACTGGTAAAAGAGTTATCATAAAAGTTCAAGAAGTTAAAGGATTCAATGCTGACGCAACTTTAGTAGCAGAAAGTATAGCTACAGCAATTGAAAAAAGGGTTGCTTACAAAAAAGCAGTAAAGCAAGCTATAACTAGAGCTGAAAAAGCTGGAGTTAAAGGAATTAAAGTAATGGTTTCAGGAAGATTAAATGGTGCAGAGATTGCTAGAGCGGAATGGAACTTATCAGGAAGAGTACCTTTACATACTTTAAGAGCAGATATAGATTATGCAACAGCTACAGCTAGAACAACTTATGGTGCAATAGGACTAAAAGTATGGATTTGTAATGGTGAAGTACTTCCTAAGAGGGAAGGAGGGAAAGCATAATGTTAATGCCTAAAAGAACGAAACACAGAAAAATGATGAGAGGTAGACTAAAAGGAAAAGCGAACAAAGGTAACTTTGTTGCATTTGGAGATTTTGGTTTACAAGCTTTAGAAGCAAAATGGATAACTAATAGACAAATAGAATCTTGTAGGGTTGCAATAAACAGAACTTTCAAGAGAGAAGGAAAAACTTTCATCAGAATATTCCCTGATAAACCTTATACTCAAAGACCAGAAGGTACAAGAATGGGTAAAGGTAAAGGTAACGTTGATGGTTGGGTAGCAGTAGTTAAACCTGGAAGAATCATGTTTGAAGTTTCAGGAGTAAGCGAAGAATTAGCTATAAAAGCATTAAGAAAAGCTGCATATAAACTACCTATCAGATGTAAAGTAATAAAAAGAGAGAATGGTGGTGATCAGTAATGAAAGCTGTTGAAATAAGAGAATTAGCTACGGACGTGTTAGAAGCTAAAGCACATGAATTGAAGGAAGAGTTATTCAAACTTAAGTTCCAACTTTCATTGGGGCAGTTTTCGAACACTGCTAAGATAAGAGAAATCAGAAGAGATATAGCGAGAATCAAAACTATCATTAACGAGAGAGCAAACGCTAACTAATTATAGATAATTTTAAATATGTAAGGAGGGAACTATCTTGCGTAACGAAAGAAAAGTAAGAGAAGGTGTAGTTGTTTCAGATAAAATGGATAAAACAATTGTTGTTTTAGAAGAAACTTACGTATTACACCCGCTTTATAAAAAAAGAATGAAAAAATCAGTAAAATATAAAGCACATGATGAAAACAATGCTTGTAAAGCAGGAGATAAAGTTAGAATTATGGAAACTAAGCCTTTATCAAAAGATAAAAGATGGAGATTAGTTGAAATTCTTGAAAAAGCAAAATAATTTTTAAAGCTTTTACCGAGAGGAGGAAATAAATAATGGTACAGCAACAAACAATACTTAATGTTGCAGATAACTCAGGAGC
>CAZFBB010000141.1:0-5192 GCA_964517235.1 uncultured Fusobacteriaceae bacterium | reverse complement strand
CCTAAAGGTACGAGAATATTCGGACCAGTAGCAAGAGAGTTAAGAGCTAAAGAGTTCATGAAAATAGTTTCTCTTGCACCAGAAGTATTATAGGAAGGAGGCTAATTCATGGCTAAACCAAAAATTAAATTTGTTCCAAACAAATTACATGTTAGAACTGGAGATACAGTTTATGTAATTTCTGGAAAAGATAAAGGTCAAACTGGAAAAGTTCTAAGAGTTTTCCCTAAAAAAGGAAAAGTTTTAGTAGAAGGAATAAATAAAGTTACTAAGCACTTAAAACCTAATCAAATGAACCCACAAGGTGGAGTTGTAGAAAAAGAGGCTCCTCTATTCTCATCAAAAGTTATGCTTTTTGATGAAAAAGCTGGGAAACCAACAAGAGTTGGATTCAAATTTGAAAATGGAAAAAAAGTAAGATACTCTAAAAAAACAGGAGAAGTTTTATAAGAGAAGGGAGGATATTTAAGTGGCTAAATATGAGTCAAGACAACACGTTAAATATAATGAAGAAATCGCACCTGCTCTATTAAAAGAACTAGGATTATCTAATGTTAATGAAGTACCTAAATTAGAAAAAATAGTTGTAAACATGGGAGTTGGAGAAGCGGCTCAAAATTCAAAATTAATTGAAGCAGCAGCAAAAGATTTAGAAATAATCACTGGACAAAAAGCTTTAATAATAAAAGCTAAGAAGTCAGAAGCTGGATTCAAATTAAGAGAAGGACAAGCAATCGGTGCAAAAGTTACTCTAAGAAGAGAAAACATGTACGACTTTATGGATAGATTAGTAAGCATAGTTTTACCAAGAGTTAGAGACTTTGAAGGGATACCTGCAAATGCCTTTGACGGAAGAGGAAATTACTCATTAGGTCTTGTAGATCAATTGGTATTTCCTGAAATCGAATACGATAAAGTAGAAAAACTATTTGGAATGTCTATTAGTATTGTTTCATCAGCTAAAACTGATGAAGAAGGAAGAGCTTTATTAAAAGCTTTTGGTATGCCTTTCAAAAAGTAATTAAGGAGGGAAATTGATAAATGGCTAAAAAATCTATGGTCTCAAAAAATGAAAAAAGACAAAAAATCGTAGATAAATATGCAGCAAAAAGAGCTGAATTAAAAGCTAGAGCTAAAAGTGGAGATCATGAAGCTTTAGAAGCATTAGCAAAACTTCCAAGAAACGCATCGCCAGTAAGATTAAGAAATAGATGTGGAATCAACGGAAGACCTAGAGGATTTATGAGAGAATTCGGAATCTCAAGAGTACAATTCAGACAATTAGCTGGAGCTGGATTAATTCCAGGTGTTAAAAAAGCAAGTTGGTAGAAAGGAGGACAAAAGTCTATGTTTTTAACAGATCCAATAGCGGATATGCTAACAAGAATTAGAAATGCAAATTCAGTAAGACATGAAAAAGTAGACGTACCATTTTCTAAAGAAAAAGAAGCAATAGCTAACGTTTTAAAGGAAGAAGGATACGTATTAAATTATAAAATAATCCAAGATGGAAACAAAAAAAATATAAGAGTTTACTTAAAATATGCTGAAGGAACTTCAGTAATTAAAGGAATCAAAAGAATTTCTAAACCAGGAAGAAGAGTTTATTCAGGTGCTGCAGAGATGCCTAGAGTACTTTCTGGATTAGGTATTGCCATCGTTTCAACTCCAAAAGGAATTGTTACAGATAAGTTCTGTAGAACTAACAACGTTGGTGGAGAAGTTCTTTGCTTCGTTTGGTAATAATTAATTAGGAGGTGCAAAAATGTCAAGAGTAGGTAGAAAACCTATAACAGTACCTTCAGGTGTAGAAGTTACAGTAAACGGTGCAGACGTAACTGTAAAAGGACCTAAAGGAACTTTAACTCAAACTTTCTTTGAAGAAATTACAATTAAAGTTGAAGGAAACGAAATAGTAGTAGAAAGACCTAACGACGAAAAAAGAGTAAGAGCTTTACATGGAACTACAAGAGCTTTATTAAACAATATGGTGACTGGAGTTTCAGAAGGGTTCAGAAAAACTCTTGAATTAGTAGGGGTTGGATATAGAGCAAAAGCAGATGGGAAAGGGTTAGAAATAGCTTTAGGATATTCTCATCCTGTAATCATAAAAGAAGTAGAAGGAATTACTTTTACTGTAGAAGGTGGAACTAAAATCCACGTAGACGGTATCAGCAGAGAAACTGTAGGACAAGTTGCAGCTGATATTAGATCTAAGAGAGCTCCAGAACCTTACAAAGGAAAAGGAGTTAAGTACTCTGATGAAGTTATCAGAAGAAAAGAAGGTAAGAAAGCATAATATAGCTTGAGGCAAAGGAGGTAAGAAATTTGTTTAAAAAAGTTGATAGACAAGCTGTTAGAAGAAATAAACAGTTAAAAATCAGAAAAAAAATAAGCGGAACTGCAGAAAGACCAAGAGTTTCAGTTTATAGATCATTAAACAACATTTTTGTTCAAATTATTGATGATGTTAATGGTAAAACACTTGCCCAAGCATCTAGTATAGATAAAGAGCTTAAAGCTGAGATCAAAAATGGTGGAAATGTTGAAGCAGCTAAATTAGTTGGTAAAAAAGCAGCTGAAAGAGCTTTAGCAGCGGGAATCGAAACAGTTGTTTTCGATAGATCAGGGTATGTATATACTGGTAGAGTAAAAGCTCTAGCAGAAGCAGCTAGAGAAGCTGGATTGAAATTCTAGTGGAAGGAGGACAAAAGTTGGCTAAAAACTTTGAAAATAAAGAGTATAAAGAAAGAGTTCTTAAAATCTCAAGAGTTTCTAAAACTACTACTGGAGGAAGAAGTATTTCATTCTCTGTTTTAGCAGCAGTTGGTGATGAGAACGGAAAAATAGGAATAGGATTAGGGAAAGCAAATGGAGTACCTGATGCTATAAGAAAAGCAATAGCAAAAGCTAAGAAAAATGTTGTAGATGTTTCATTAAAAGGAACAACTATACCACATGATCAAATTGGAAGATTTGGTGCTACTAGCGTATTATTAAAACCAGCACATGAAGGTACTGGAGTTATCGCTGGTTCAGCAGCTAGAGAAGTCTTAGAATTAGTTGGTGTTCATAACATCCTTACTAAAATCAGAGGTTCTAAAAACAAAATAAATGTTGCAAGAGCTACTGTTGAAGGATTAAAAGAACTTAGAAATGCTGAAGAAATCGCAAGATTAAGAGGAAAAGAAGTAAAAGATATTTTAAGCTAGGAGGTAGGCGCAAATGGCTAAGCTTAGAATCAAGCTTGTTAAAAGTGTAAGCGGAAGAAAACCTAATCACATAGCTACTGTTAAGTCTTTAGGTTTAAATAAGATAAATGCAATTGTAGAAAAAGAAGCTACTCCTGATATCTTAGGAAAAGTAAAACTAGTTTCTTATTTATTAGAAGTAGAGGAGGTGTAAGATCTTGAAATTACATGAATTATCACCAGTAGTACCTAAGAAAGATAGAAAAAGAATCGGTAGAGGAAATGCTTCTGGACAAGGTAAAACAGCTGGTAAAGGACATAATGGTCAAAAATCTAGATCAGGTTCATACGTTCATTTTGGATTTGAAGGTGGACAAATGCCTCTAATAAGAAGAGTTCCTAAAAGAGGATTCTCTAATCATCCATTTAAAGAAGTTTATGATGTAGTAAACTTATCAACTTTAGAGGTTAAATTTGAAGCTGGAGCAGTAGTTAATGCGGAAGCATTAGTAGAAGCAAGAGTTATCAAAAATACAAGAGGACTTGTTAAAGTATTAGGAAATGGTGAATTAACTAAAGCTTTAACTGTAGTAGCTCATAAAGTTTCAGCATCTGCAAAAGCTAAAATAGAAGCTGCAGGTGGATCAGTTGAATTAGTAGAAGTAAAAACTTTTGCTGATGTAGCTGGAAATGCAAAGAAATAATTAAACCAATAAAACAAGAGGTGGTATAGGTGTCTTCATGGGAAAAATTTAATGCTAAATTAAAGCAAGTCCTTGAGTTACCTGAACTTCGTAAGAAAATCCTCTTTACTTTGGGTATATTTTTAGTAGCTAGGGCAGGGAGTCAAATCCCTGTTCCTGGCGTAGATATGCTTGGACTTCAAAGAACAGTAAATAACAATGACTTACTAAGTTTCCTAAACATGTTTAGTGGAGGAGCGTTTAGTAGAGTGTCTATATTTGCTTTAGGAGTAATGCCGTACATTAATGCATCAATTATAATGCAATTAATGGCGGTTATTGTGCCAAAATTGGAGGAAATACAAAAAGAGGGTGAATCTGGAAGACAAAAAATGACTCAATGGACTAGATATCTAACGATAGTAATCGCAATTGTGCAAGGGTTTGCAGCATGTATGTGGTTACAATCAGCGGGACTAGTAACAACACCTGGATTCTTTTTTATAGTAAATACTATTACTGTATTTACTGCTGGATCTGTATTTATGATGTGGTTAGGAGAGCAAATTACAGTTCATGGAATTGGTAACGGAATATCACTACTAATCTTCTTGAATATCATATCTGGTATGCCTAGTGGATATATATTAGCAATTCAAAAATACACTGGGTCAAAAATGTTAGTACCAATGTTAGTTGCTGTAGTAATAATTACTTTATTAGTAATTTGGTTAATAACAGCAGTACAACTTGGTGTAAGACAAGTTCCTATCCAATATGTGGGTAGAGGATTTAGTGGAAAAAGCATAGTACAAAACAATACTTATTTACCAATTAAAGTAAATGTAGCAGGAGTAATGCCTGTTATCTTTGGATCAGTACTTATGTCACTTCCAACAATGTTAATACAAGGATTAGGAGATAAATCGAAGTTTTTAGCTGGTTTATCAAGATACTTTCAACAAAATCATCCTGTGTATTTAACAATATTTGCATTATTAATAGTATTCTTTTCATTCTTCTATACAGCAATGATGTTCGATCCTGAAAAAATTGCTGAGAACTTGAAGCAAAGTGGAGGTACTATACCAGGAATTAGACCTGGAAATGAAACTGTAGAATACTTGGAAAAAGTAGTAACTAGAATTACTTGGGTTGGTGCATTGTTTTTAGCAGTTGTTAGTGTTGCACCTGTTTTTGTATTTAACGTGATGAATTTACCTGTATTCTTCAGAGGAACGTCAATCATAATTATGGTTGGGGTTGGAGTAGATACTATCCAACAAATCAATGCTCAATTAGTAATGAAAAATTACAA
>CAZFBB010000140.1:0-7647 GCA_964517235.1 uncultured Fusobacteriaceae bacterium | reverse complement strand
AGTAATTAACTAGTCTTATTCTTATTTATAGAAACTATTTATTTACTGATATATTTTATTTTTCTTTATTATCTTCATCTTTTTGAAATTGATCTAACTCAGAATCTTCAAGATAGTTAGAATCAACTTTGAAAAAGCTTATGAGAGCTAAAAATTCTTTAGCTGTAATGTAGAGTTTTTCAGATAACTCTTTTACTTCTTCGGCTAATTCACTATTTACTGCAGAATCAAGTTCTAGAATAGCTACATCAATATCTTCTATACCTCTTTTCTGTTCTTCAGCAGACCTAGTTATTTGAGATATTACATCATCTATTTTTTTAACAGCAACTATTATTTCTTCCAAATTTTTAAGAGTTTCAAATACGATATTAGTTCCATTTTCTATTATTTTTGAATTCTTTTTTATAATCTTTTTAATATCATTTGCACTGTTACTACTTCTACTTGCCAAATTCCTAATTTCAGTGGCAACTACTCCAAATCCTTCTCCGTGTTCACCAGCTTTTGCTGCTTCTATTGCAGCATTTACAGAGAGTATTTTAGTTTGAAAAGCAATATCGTCAATTAGGTCAACAATATCATTTATCTGGTCACCACTTTCACTAATCTTATTCATGCTTACTTTTAGTTTATTAGACATTAGAGAAATATCCTTTACTTTTTCGGCTGTTTCTGATGTAAGTTTGTTTGCTTCAGCTGTTTTATCTGCATTAACAGAAACAAGAATTCCGATTTGTTCTATAGTTGCAGTTGTTTCTTCAAGAGCAGAAGTTTGGTCAATAGATTTGTTAGCTAAAGAAACACTTGCATTATTAAGTTTATTTGAATAATTTACAACGTCTTTTGCTCCAATTCTTATCTTTTTTATGATTATTTGTAGAGCATTTAAAAATTCGTTAAATCCACTAGCCATAGTACCCAACTCGTTTTCAGAGGAATAATCTATACGTTTAGTTAAATCCCCTTTTCCATCAGCAATATCAATTACCATTTCATTTAGGCTTTGTATAGGTTCAAGTACGGTTTTTTTAGTGTAATAAATAATTACTATTGATGTAAAAATTAGGATAGTAGAGATACTTAAAAGAAAAATTAAAAATGATTCTAAATCATTTATTAGTATATCAGTATTTTCATTTAATTTATCTCTTTCATTAATAGCTAAAGTATCTAATAAATCTTCTATTTCCGAAATGGTAGTATGTTTCATATTATCAGCAAGTTTAATAGCTTCTAATTTCTTTTCTAAATTGAAATTGTTAAATATTAAATTAGAAGAATCTAAAAAATTAGAGTATAAAGAATTTATTTTGTCCATATCATAAAACTCTTTGCTAGGTGTCTCAATTTTTTTCAATTCAGAAAAATTATAGTCAAACTCCAATATATAATCGTAAAAATCAAACTTTGCCTGCATATTTCCACTTAGATATGCTTGCATAGTTCTTAGTAAAGAAGCATTGATTTCTTCTAAAGCTCCATAGTGAATAAGTCCAAGGATGTTGTCAGATAAAATAGTATCTTTAAACTCACTATTGCTATATTGCTTTAGAATAGTTTGAAGTTCATTAGCTTCTTTTAGTAAAACTTGATTAGCTAAATCTTTTGCATTTTTTTCTTTACTAGGTATGTAAGTATTAAAGATTACGTCTGCTCCATTATAAATACTTTCAAAATATGATTTTATCTTTTTTATATTTTCATTTTCACTTCCATCTTCATAAGAATCTTCTAAGCTTTCTATAAAAAAGAGATATTCATTATAATTGTCAAAAAAATCTTTTTTGTCATCTTCTTCACCATTTAAATAATCAGTAATATTATTTGTTAAATCACCTAATTCATCTAAGATACTTAATTCATTATATACCCGATTTAAATTTTTGTTTTTAATAGTTGTTACTCTATTTTTGGTATTTGATACTATTCTCAAAAATACAAGTGTTAAAAATACCAAAAAGCCCATTATTAACAGCATGGAAATTTGAGTTCGATAAAAAAAACTTGTTCTTTTCATAATTACCTCCATATACTTCATGTTTATTATACTCTTCATATTAGATTCTACCTGTTTTTTTATAACTTAAATGGAGTTAAATAATAAATTAATATTTGAAAGGATTAGAAAAAATAAATAGATTAAATTATGATAATTTAATTAATTTTAAACCTTTAAAAATCAAAATATTCTTTCTTCTTTTAGTGGAAATAATATGGTAGAATTAAAAAAATTAATTTTTTATACAATTTAAAAAAACTAAAAAAAATCGCTATTTTGATTATATTTGATTTTTTACCTTCAAAAGTTTATTTAGACTATAGTAAGAGGAGAAAATGATGAAAATATTTAAATTTAAAGGTGGCACACATCCACCTGAAAGAAAAAAGCAAAGTAAGTATCAGAATATAGAAAAACTACCACATGTAGACTATGTTTACATACCTATTAATAAAAATGTAAAGAGGCTTGTGAAAATAGGTGAATATGTAAAGGTTGGTCAAGTTGTAGCTTATTCAGATACTGAAAGTTATGTTCATAGTTCAGTGAGTGGAGAAGTGATTGATGTAGAAAAAATGCGTTTGACTGATGGTAGAGAAGAAAAAGTAATAAAAATAAAAAATGATTTTTCTGATACTTGGCAGATAATGAAAAAACACGATGACTATTCAAAACTTACTAAAGAAGAGTTGATTGAAATAGTTCAAAAAGCAGGCATATTAGGTATGGGTGGAGCTATGTTTCCTACCTTTAAAAAACTAACTTTGGAAGAGCCACATAAGTTTAATATATTAATTGCTAATGGAGCTGAATGTGAGCCATATTTAAATGCAGATAATAGATTGATGCAGGAAAAAGCTAAAGAAATAATAGAAGGAATCAAAATTGTTAAAAAAGTATATAATATAGAAAAATGTATTATAGGTATAGAGGAAGATAAAAAAGAAGCAATATTTTCTATAAAAAAGAATTTGAAAAATGAAGATAATATAGAAATAGCAGTATTAAAAACAATGTATCCTCAGGGGGGAGAAAGACAACTTATAAAAGCATTAACAAATATGGAAATACCTAAAAATAATCATCCTTTTGAATTTGAAATGGTAATGTTTAATGTGGCAACATTATTTGCAATTTATGAAGCAGTTGTATTGGGAAAAGCTTCAGTTGAAAGGGTAGTAACAGTTGCTGGAGAAGGTATAGAAGAAGGGAAAAATTTTAGAGTAAAGATAGGTACTTTGGTAAAAGATCTTTTAACTTTTGTTCAATATAACAGTGAAAAAGCAGATAGGATAATTATTGGAGGTCCAATGACGGGATTTTCACAGTTGGATACAATCACACCTATACTAAAAGGTAATAATGGTGTATTAGCCCTTAGCAATAAAGAAATGAGAAAAGCAGATAAAAGAGCTTGTATATATTGTTCAAGTTGTGTTAGAAGATGTCCAATGGGACTAATTCCCCTTGAATTTGATAGATTTGTTCAATTGAAAGAGTATAAAAAATTACTTGAATTTAATATTTTTGATTGTATAGAATGTGGAGCATGTAGTTACACTTGTCCATCATCTAGACCCATACTAGAAGCGATTAGATTTGGAAAAGCAAAACTAAAGGAGCTGAATTTACATGATTAAAAAACTAAAGGTAGCTTCTGCACCGCACTTGAGAAGACAGACGACTACGAGGGGAACTATGATAGACGTAGTAATTTCTCTTATTCCAGTTACAATTATGGCTATAAAGTATTTTGGTAGTGTAGTTATAAATCTGTTGTTAATATCGCTATTAGTAACAGGAGTGGCGCAATATATTGGTGAAAAGTTATTAAAAAGAGAAAGTGAGCTTGGAGATTACAGTTTTGTAGTAACAGCTATGTTACTCACTTTATCTCTACCACATACTACGCCCTATTGGGTTTTGGTTTTAGGTTCTGTTTTTGCAATAATATTTGGAAAAATAATCTATGGAGGGTTAGGAAAAAATCTATTCAATCCAGCATTATTAGGTAGAGTGTTTATGATGGTGAGTTTTCCTCAATATATACTTAATTACAAAAATTATGATGGAAGTGCAGGAGCTACAATATTACCACTTATGAAATATACAAGTATGGATAGTATCTATGATACTTTTGGAGGTAAAAGTGAGTTTATTAAAGGCCTTTTTACTGGTCATGAAATATTAGGGTCTATGGGAGAGGTGTCTATAATAGCAATATTATTAGGACTTATTTATTTAAAACTTCGTGGACATGTTAAATTGTCAGTGCCTTTTATTATCATATTAGTTGTATTTATTGGTGGATATTTTGGAGGAAATAATCCCTTAGTGTATATTTTATCAGGTGGGCTTATTTTTGGAGCAGTATATATGGCTACAGATATGGTAACAAGTCCTTATACTAAAGTAGGTAAAATAATATATTCTTTGCTAATTGGACTTGGCATATTAATAATTAGAAAGTTTACCTCTCATCCAGAAGGGGTAGCTTATGCTATATTATTTGGAAACATATTTGTGCCATTTATTAATAAATATACTAAACCGAGAGTTTTTGGAAGGGGATACAATATGAAAGAGGTAAAAATAGCATTAATATCATTGGTGTTAACATTAGTGGGATTATTACTTATATTTCAAATGGATAAAAGTTTAGAGGGAAGTAAAGAGGCAAAAATATTACTTGAAAAAGAAAAGATAATGTTAAGTATGGTAGAAGAGGGTACAAGAGTAGCAAAAGATGGAGAAACTAAAATATATGGTGGATATTTGTTTAGACCTGTTTACAATATTAATGAGGAAAAGATAGCTTATATAGTAGAAGCAAAATCAAAAGGATATGGTAAAAATGAGATTGAATTTTTAATGGCAATGGATCTTAAGGGTGTCTGCATAGGACATCATATCCTTGCTCATGAAGAAACAAAAGGTTTAGGAAGCAGAATAGCTTCTAGTGAGTGGAAGAATGTATTTGTTAGTACTACAAAAAATAGTAAATTTGATAAAGAAGCAGATGCATTTATTGGAGCAACATATACTTTTCTCAATATGCATAAAACTATTATAGATATATTAAAATCATATGAAAGTGAAGTAGAAGTTACACTAGACAATCAAGGTGAAGTAAGTGACATTGGTGGTGGAGAAGAAGTAGACGGAGAAGCAGGGTCTACAGAAGGAGATTGGAATGCAAGCAGAAGGGATGGAAGACTATGGGTTTAAAATCACTTCTTATAGTGTTAGTTTTATTAGGTGGAAAAGATTCTAAAAGTGCTTTAATATCAAGTTTTTTAATTTTCTTTGCTGCAATAATAAATCTTTTATTAAAAAACTTTTTAAAAAGTGAAGAAGGTTTTGTAGTAAATATAACAGTAACAGCAATCTTTGCAGGGTTGATTTCTTTGTTACTAAGTAGAAAATTACCTTTATGGCATGAAGAATACAAAACACTTATATTTACCCTACCAGTAGTACCGATAGCTATGCTCGAATATATAAATGTAGAAAAAAAGATTTTTATAAAGGAGTTAGTATTATTTTTACAAGGGCTTTTATCTATAGGGGTACTAAAGGAATTACTTGCTTTTGGTACTGTATTTGACTTTAAATTATTAGAAGCTTATGAGGGGATAGTTTATTTTGACACCAATAGTAGTACACTTCTACTTATTGCTTTAGCCCTGATTATATATAGTAAAGTAGGTGAATATAGTGATAAAAATAATTAATATGACTATAGCTTTTTTACTCCTTAATAATTTTTTGTATAAGAATTTTATAGGAGTAACCTTTTTGGAAGAGGGCAGAAGTAGGGAAAGGATAAAGATAAGTCTGAATATGTTAACAATACTTTTGGTTACTTTATTATTAAGTGAAGGGATTATATATATATTCCCTGTTATAAAAACTATAGCAGAAGCAGTTTATTTGATAAATATATTTAGTGTTTATTTTGGAGTAGTTATAGTAAACAGATTTTCTTCCTTTGAAGGTAGAAGAGCCTATTATGGAGTAGTGGTGTTTTTAATAAATTTAATGATTAGTTTAGAATTTCCTTCAATAAGTCAAAGATTGATGGCATCTATATTAGTGCCTTTATTTTTCTATTTGAATATGGTAATAATGAGCCCACTTTTAGAAAAGTTAAAGTTAGAAAATAAGAAAAATACTTTAAATTATCCAATAATATTTATTATTAGTATGAGTATAATTTCTATGATGTTTAACGCATTTATAGGATACTAAAAAATCTTGACAAAAGCTTGGAAAAATGATATTATCTTTCTGATATGCTCTATGGCATATTAATACGCATGGTAAGGTTTTCAGCAACCGCAATCAGCGAAAAATGGAGGTGAGTCTACATGTACGCAGTTATAAAAACTGGAGGAAAACAGTACAAAGTAGCAGAAGGAACTAAAATAAGAGTAGAGAAATTAAATGCTGAAGTTAACTCAGAAGTAGTATTAGAAAATGTATTATTAGTTGCCAAAGACGGAGACGTTAAAGTAGGAACGCCAGTAGTAGAAGGAGCGAAAGTAATCGCTACTGTAGTTGCTCAAGGTAAAGGTAAAAAAGTAGTTAACTTTAAGTATAAGCCAAAAAAAGCTTCTGCAAGAAAAATTGGACACAGACAATTATTCACTGAGATTGAAGTAAAATCAATCGAAGCATAAGAAAATGACTACATTTACTATCATTAGAAGAGACGGTAAAGTTGTAAAATTTTATGGACATGGTCATACTGGTCATGCTTCAATTGGTGAGGATATTGTATGTGCAGCAATTTCTGCTTCTAGTCAACAGACAGCAATGGGAATCCAAAGTTATTTGAATGTACCATGTCATCTGGGAGTAAATGAAGAAACTGGATTTCTTTATATAGACCTTGATATGCAAGCAGAAGGAAGCGACAAATCCTTAGAGGAGTATAATGAAATAGTAAAAGAAAAAAGAGTAGAATTAGATGCACTTTTAGAAACTATGGTTATTATGCTAAGGGAAATCGAAAGAGAATACCCTAATAATTTAGAAATTATCGAAAAGGAGGATAAGGAATAATGTTAAAGTTAAACTTACAATTATTTGCGAGTAAAAAAGGACAAGGTTCTGTAAAAAACGGTAGAGATTCAAATCCTAAATACTTAGGAGTTAAAAGATATGACGGTGAGAAAGTTACAGCTGGAAGTATCATTGTTAGACAAAGAGGAAACAAATTCCACGCTGGAACTAACATGGGAACTGGAAAAGATTATACTTTGTTTGCATTAATCGACGGATATGTAAAATTCGAAAGATTAGGAAAAAGCAAAAAACAAGTTTCTATTTACTCAGAAAAGTAAGATTAATCCCGGCATATGCTGGGATTTTTTACTTGTATTTAATAAGTTTATAATTTGAAGTTTAGTGTTTATTAAGATAAATAAGGAATTTTTATATGTATTTCATATATAGTTTTAGAGTGAGAGGCTAATTGTTGGATTTTCATTATAAACCTAGCTCAAGACTAGTTAATATAAATATTGCATTTTGAGGAGGTAACAATGTTTATAGATGAGGCAGTAATTACCGTTAAAGCTGGTAATGGTGGAGATGGTGCAGCGACATTTAGAAGAGAAAAGTGTGTACAGTTTGGTGGA
>CAZFBB010000139.1:0-7822 GCA_964517235.1 uncultured Fusobacteriaceae bacterium | reverse complement strand
CTGTTGCCTAGATATCTAGCATATGTTATTTTCTGATTTAAATTGACAATTCAGGGTTACTAAAAAAGTCATATTCTAAAAATAATTTTATTGCTTTTATTGAATTATAACCTATTTAAATTATAATAAATTGAAATTTTTAAGCTCTTTTTAATTTTTGCAAATATATTAACATCAAATTTTCTTCTTGATTTTTCTCTTTTTTACAGAAAATATCCTCTTCTACCCTTAATACCTTCCATTGTTCATTTAGTTTTTCCATATAACCTTTGCTTAGAAGATAATCTATATACATTTTTCTAAAAGATATTAAATAACTTCCCAACTCATAATCATTTGCTAAATTAATTCCTTCTACTACTTCCATTTCAAAGTTACTAGAATAAAATTCCTTTTTAGCCTTTAATTCCAAAACATTTTTTTTTGATCTGAGATAATAAGCAATAGCTTTTTCTTTATAATAAATCCACGAAGATTTTTCATAATATTGTATTGCAACATCTTCTCTACCCCTTATAAACTCTATATCTCCTAAAACATCGTATATAGATGCTACTATTCTTGACAATTCTTTTTCTTTAAAATAATTAGTAACTTCCTTTATTTTTCGAATTTCTATATCAGCATCTCCCCTTTGAGATAATATAAAGGAGATATTTACTTTTATCAATTCTCTAAGGGGAATATTATTAGATTCATCTGATAATTTATAAGATTTATTATAATAATCCAATGCTAAGTCATACTCTTTCAAAATACAATATGAACCACCTATTTCATTTAATAATCTCGCCTGATTATTTATAGATAGTTTCTCTAAAATTTTTTCTCCTGCATTTAAATAAGCAAGAGCTAACTTATTTTTATCTAATTCTCTAAAAGCTCCTCCTATAAGTGTCTCTATCATTGCATTAACTTCAAAATTATTGTCTTTTTCATTATAATCAAGTGCTTCTAGTAAAAATTTAATTGCCTCTTCTAATCTTCCCTTTTTATAAAGTTTATAACCTTCCAGCATTAAATCATAACCTTTATAAAAGTTAAATCCATTATCTTCAGCAATCAGATGTAGTTTTTCCTGAAATAAATCAATCTCTACAAAAGTATTAAAATTTTCAAATTTTAATATTTCCCTTTCAAAATATGCTCTCAATTCATCTTCTCTCACTACTTTCCCCCTAGTTTAAAAAATATATATATTGAATATTTTAACACTATATTTTATAAAAATCAAAATTGATTTTTGCATATGCTACAAATTCCCTATAAAATTCTATTCTTTTCCAAAAAATATTTTTCAAAAAACAAAAAATTATTAAAAAATCTCTCTGTAACTAAGTAACAGAGAGATTTTTATGTAATTATAAGATATATTTAATTGGCGTTCCCAGTTAATTTTATATAAATATTACTAAAGATTATACCAATTTCCCATGTTTTTCATATCTACTAACTTGAGATATTTTATTATTATCATCAACAAATACTACATATGGCTGAAATGTTTTTGCCTCTTCTACACCCATTTGACCATAAGCCATAAGTATTATTTTATCTCCTTTTTGAACACATCTAGCAGCAGCACCATTTAAGCACATTACCCCACTTCCTCTTTCACCAGAAATAGTGTAAGTTTCAAATCTTTGTCCATTATTTATATTTACTATAGCTACTTTTTCATATTCTAGTATACCAGAAGCATCTAACAAATTTTGGTCTACAGTAATACTTCCTACATAATCTAATTCTGCTTGTGTTACAGTAGCTCTATGAATCTTTCCTTTTAATTTAGTAATTATCATATATCCTCCTAAACCTTTAATTCTCTATTATCTATTAATCTCACACCTTCTACCCATACTGCCATAGCAATTAAAGCTTCCTTATCAACGTAGTTAAGGTTTTCTAAAGTACTTTTATTAACTATATTCAAATAATCAATTTTTGTTCCTTCTACCTTGTCTATAACTTCCCTAGCTAGGGAAATTAATTTAACACCTTCTTTTTCCCCCTTTTTTAGAGCTTCTTCTACTATCTCCATACTTTTTACCAAACAGAGAGCATCTGAAAGTCCTTTAGAAGTTAATCTACTATTACGAGAACTGAGTGCCAAACCATCTTTTGATCTCACTATGTCACAACCTACTACTTCAATATCAAAGTTTAAATCTTCAACCATTTTTTTTATAATAGCTAGTTGTTGATAATCTTTTTTTCCAAAGTAAGCCTTATGTGGCATGACCATATTAAACAATTTAGCCACTATAGTACATACTCCCCTAAAATGCCCCGGTCTAGTAGCTCCACATAAATTTTCATCTAAAACACTTGTATCTACTATAGTGAATGCTTTTTGTCCATAAACTTCTTCTACTTCTGGAGCAAATACCAAATCTCCACCTTTATTGCCAATAAGTTTTTTATCACTTTCCAAATCTCTAGGATAAGTTTCTAAATCACTAGTATTATTAAATTGTGTTGGATTAACAAATATACTTACAATGACTTTGTCAACTTCTTTTTTTGCTTTTTCTATAAGTGAGCCATGGCCTTCGTGCAAAAACCCCATTGTAGGCACAAGTCCTATAGTATAACCTAATTTTTTCCAATCTTTTACTTTATTACGTAAATCTTCAATACCTTTTACTACTTCCATTTTGCCTCCTAATAAAGCTTCTCTAGCGTTTCTTCTTTTATACTAAATGTATGCTTTTCTTCAGGAAATTTGCCTTCTTTAACTTCTTCTATATAGCTACCAAATGCTTCTTTCATTATAGTCCCTACATTTGCATATTCTTTTACAAATTTAGGCGTAAAATCTCCATATACTTTTACTACATCTTGCCAAACTAATATTTGACCGTCACAGTCCTTACCTGCTCCTATTCCAATTGTAGGTATGCTCAATTTTTCACTAATTATTTTTGCTAATTTAGCAGGTACACATTCTAATACTATTGCAAAAACACCTGCTTTTTCAAGTGCCAAAGCTTCTTCTATTATTTTTTTGGCTCCCTCTTCATCTTTACCTTGTACTTTAAATCCACCAAAAACATTAACTGATTGTGGGGTAAGTCCAAGGTGACCCATTACAGGTATCTTGGCTTTTACTATTGCTTCTATCTGAGGTAAAATATCAAAGCCACCTTCTAATTTAAGCGCTTTTGCTCCTGTTTCTTTTATAATTTTACTTGCATTAACTAAAGCTTTTTCAATACTTATTTCATAAGACATAAATGGCATGTCTACTACTACCATAGAATTTTTTACTCCTCTGACCACAGCTTTTCCATGATGTATCATGTCCTCTACTGTTACACTTAAAGTGTCTTCATATCCTAAACAAACCATCCCCAGCGAATCACCGACCAATATTGCATCAACTCCACTTTCATCTATAAGTTTTGCCATACTATAGTCATAAGCTGTCAACATAGTCAACTTTTCATTTCCTTTTTTTTTATAAAATGTGTTTACTGTTTTCTTCATCATTTTCCTTTCTATATTAGAGCTTACTACTAATTATTATATTACTAGTTAGTAGTAATTAGTCAAAAAATATCTACTATTGAGATTTTCCTAATTTTTTTAATAGATGGATTAAATTATCCTTTTCATCTTCTTCTAATATTTTTAAAATATTATCTAGATTCTTCGTATGTTTACCAAATATCTCCTCAATTAGGTCTTTTCCTTTTTCTTCTAAGCAAATAAGACTTGCTCTTCTATCATTAGGATCTTGTTTACGAATTATTAATCCTTCTTTTTCCAAGTTATCTATAATTACTGTCATAGTACCACCACTAGAAAAAGTTTTTTCTATAATAGACTTAATTCTCATATCTCCCTTATGATATAGAAGTTCCAATACATTAAATTGCGCTTCAGTAATTTTTGCTTTTTTAAATATAGGATGAATATTTTTATTTACTGATTGAGCACATCTATTGAGTATTAGGAATAATTTTAAATTTTTTTGATCTGTTTCATCATATTTTTTTCTTAGCATATTCGAATTGTACTACTAATTAGTAATTTTTTCAAGAGATTTATTTAGAATTTCAATATATTTATTAAGACTTTTAAATGGATAATTTTGCTAAATTAACTTTAATTCTTTTTAACACTTTAAAATTCAATAACACCCCTACTAAATATATGTAAAGTAACTTTAGAATAACTTCTTAACCGGTAATAACTCAATGGTTTCTATCATTACCTAGGTCTATAAAGAAGCTTTATTCCCTTTACATATTTAATATTTTAATCTTTAGTTCATATCTTGAATGTCAAAATCTTCTACTTTTATAATTTTTCCCTTATTTAATAATTTGATAGATAACTTATGTAAAAGATTAAATCTTGAATCTTTAATTTTATAATATTTTTCCTATTTTACTTTTTTCTATCAATTAGTTGAAAATTTTAACATAGGTTATAATTTTCTTTATGCTTTAATAGGTTTAGATTTTAACATAGAAAAAAATTTGAAGTAGTCTCTGAATTTTTAAGTCAAACTAACTCTTTTTTAAAGAGGTTAGCTCTTTGGTTTTATTAATATAATTAGCGTATTTTTTCTTTTTTGTACATTTCAATTTTTCCATTGAGAAAATAGTTATATGTAAAATTTAACACAACCAAAATTTTTATATATTAAAGGAATTTTAAATTTACTAAAGTAAAGAAGTAAGAAAGTAAAGATAAAATAAATATCTTTTTAAATATGAAGAAAACTTACTTTTTTCAAAAAATTTTAAAATTTCTTGACAGAGAGAATAATAATTTGTATAATTACCTGAAATTAAATATACTCTCATAAAGAGAAGTGGAGGGACTGGCCCTTTGATACTTCAGCAACCTGCCTTGGTGGTGTGGTGCTAATTCCAGCTATTTTTATTAGAAAGATGAGAGAGGATAAAACAAATGTTAAACCTCTTTCATGTGAAAGAGGTTTTTTTATTAAAGGAGGCTAAATTGATAGAAATTATAGACATTAATAAGGTATATAGAAATAAAAAGAATACTGTTATCGCTTGTAAAGATATTAATCTAATTATCAGAGAAAATGACATATATGGAATTATGGGACTTAGTGGTGCTGGTAAGTCGTCTTTAATTAGATTACTTAATAGATTAGAAGATCCTACTAGTGGGAGCATAATTGTTAATGGTAGTGATATTACTAAATATTCCATAGATAAATTACGTGAATATAGAAAAAAAACTGGAATGATTTTTCAACACTTTAACTTACTTGAAAGCAGAAATGTTATGGGTAATATTGCATTTGCCCTTGAAATTGCTGGCTGGAAGGACAAAAGTAAAATTCAAAATAGAGTATTTGAATTACTTGAACTTGTTGAACTTAGTGATAAAAGATTTGCATACCCTGCTCAATTAAGTGGTGGACAGAAACAAAGAGTAGCTATAGCTAGAGCTCTTGCTAATAGCCCTAGTATATTACTAAGTGATGAAGCAACTTCAGCTCTTGACCCCAAAACTACAAAATCTATATTGGATTTGTTAAAGAATATACAAAAAAAACTTGGTTTAACAATAGTACTTATTACTCATCAAATGGAAGTTATAAGATCTGTTTGTAATAGAGCAGCCATAATGGATAAAGGGCAAGTTATCGAAGAAGGTACAGTAGAAGAGATTTTTTCAAATCCGAAAACTGAAATTGCTAAAGAATTCGTTTCTCATCTTATTCACGAAGAAGAGGAGGAAGTTGAATTAGTGAGAAGTTTTGGTAAAAAACTTATTAAATTATCTTACCTTGGTGAAAGCAGTAAAGCACCAATTATCTCCAAAATGGTAAAAGAATTTGGTATAGATGTTAGTATTATCTCTGGAAGTATAGATAAACTTGTCACTACAAATGTAGGTCATTTAATTTTAGAATTATCAGGAGATAAGCAAGATAATAGTATCGAATGGCTAAAGAAACAAGATTTAGGAGTAGAGGTGATATATAATGGATAGAGCAATTAATCTTTTAATTCCAGCACTAATGGAAACTATATATATGGTATTTTTCTCAAGTATTTTTGCGACTTTATTAGGTATGCCCATTGGAATATTAGCTGTAGTTACAAGTAAAGGCAATATTGCCCCAATGCCTATATTAAATCGAATATTAGATATAATTATAAATATTTTTAGATCTTTTCCTTTTATCATATTAATGATATTAGTTTTCCCACTAAGTAGAGTTATTGTTGGAACAACTATAGGATCAAAAGCTACCATAGTTCCCCTGTCAATCGCTGCAGCACCATTTGTAGCTAGAATTATAGAAGGAGCCATTAAAGAAGTCGATAATGGACTTATTGAAGCTAGTGAATCTATGGGTGCAAATGTTTGGCAAATTATATTTAAAGTCTTAATTCCCGAAGCTATGCCAAGTTTAGTGCATGGAGGTACTATTGTTATTATTAGTTTGTTGGGATATTCAGCTATGGCAGGAGCTATAGGTGGAGGAGGACTAGGAGATTTGGCTCTTAGATATGGATACCAAAGATTCCAAACTGATATAATGATTGTTGCTGTTATCACTATAATTATACTTGTACAAATCATACAAGTTATTGGTGATCTTATCATAAAAATAATTAAAAGAAATAGAAAATAGGAGGATTACTATGAAAAAAAATTTATTAATTGGATTCTTAACACTTACAATAGGATTAGTTCTATCAACTGAATCATATGCATTATTTGGGTGGGGTAAAAAAAGCAATGATGCTAAAATAATTAAAGTTGGAGCTACTCCAGTACCACATTCAGAAATTTTAGAAGCTGTAAAAGATGATGTAGAAGCTAAAGGTTATAAATTAGAAATCATTGAATTTACCGATTATGTTACACCTAATTTAGCACTTAATGATGGGGAAATTGATGCAAATTTCTTCCAGCATGTTCCCTATATGGATAAATTTGCTAGTGATAGAGGATTAAATTTAGTATCTGCTGGAACTATCCATGTTGAACCATTTGGTTTATATTCAGAAAAATATAATTCTATAGACGCATTACCAACTGGTGCTGTTATTGCTTTACCAAATGATCCATCAAATGGAGCAAGGGCTCTATTATTGCTAGAAGCTAATGGATTAATCAAATTAGATGCTAATGCAGGACTTAATGCTACTGAATTAGACGTTGTTGAAAATCCTAAAGGTTTAGTATTTAAAGCTCTAGAAGCTGCTCAACTGCCAAGAGTGCTAAGAGACGTAGATGGTGCCTTGATTAATGGTAATTATGCGTTAGAAAGTGGACTTAACCCTGTAAATGATTCATTAGTCTTAGAAGGATCTGAGTCTCCATACGCTAATATTATTACTATAATTGGCGGTAATGAAGAAACTGAAAAAACAAAAATATTATTAGAAGTACTACAAAGTGAAAAAGTAAAAAACTTTATTCTAGAAAAATATAAAGGTGGAGTAGTACCTGCTTTCTAATAATAAACTTAAGAGCTAGCCTATGCTAGCTTTTATATTTAAATTCCACATTTTTATTTAAAACCTTTCTTTAGCAAAAAATCATAAAGAGCTAAACTCAAAGGTTTCACATAGAATTTTTATGGATAAAAAATATTTAAATATAGTGGCAAAATTTCCCTCTACCCTAAAATTATTTCTTTTACTCGTATAATTTCTAATCAAATAGCTTTTTAGTTACTACTCATTATATATTAACTAATTTATTTAAATTTTAAATAAGTCTATGATAGAATAAAAAAAATGGCTTTTGCCATTTTTAGAGACTGAAGACAAATAAAATTTTCTTAAAAAAGGTTTTATTTGTTTTTTTATTT
>CAZFBB010000138.1:0-7846 GCA_964517235.1 uncultured Fusobacteriaceae bacterium | reverse complement strand
CTGTGTCACAGCTTATATACATGTCTGAAGTTGGTGGATTAATATTAGGATCAAAAATCCCGTTAAGATTTAGAGATTTAATTATTATCTTTTTACAAAGAACATTAATTTCTCTACCAGTAATTACAGCAATTGCACATATTATTTTTTAAGGAGTTTAAACTCCTTTTTTTATTTATTTATTTTTAACACCTACCATTCTTTAACTAATTATTATTTTTTATTTGAAATTATTCAATTTTTAGGGTAATATATAATTTATATAGAAGAGTATTATTCTATTTTATACTAGTAATAAATATGGAGAGATTATGAAAACAAAAGATATATATAAAATTAAAATGATAGAAGATTATATTAAAAACTTTTTTGAAAAAGATTTCCCCTCTTTTTACCTAGATAGCAAAGAAGAACTTTGGGAATTTTTAAGGGAAATGTTGCAAGAAAATTCAAAATTAGCTGCTTCTACTTCTAATACCCTATTAGACACAGAATTATATGACTTTTTAGAATTAGGTTCATATGAATACATTAAAGATTTAACATATGAAAACATTGATAATTTAGATTATTTTATTACAAGTGCAAGTGCCATTAGCAAAAATGGAAATATCTTTTTCACTAGTAATAACTCAATAGAGCTTTCTGCTCTTTTAGGAACATCTAAAAAAATTATTGTTATTATTTCATATAAAAAACTTGTTGAAAATGATGAAGAAGCCTTTGAACGAATTAATAATTATGTAAAAGAATTAAAACATATAGACAATATCTTTGATTTTGATAGATATACTTTAAAGATTAACAAACAAGATAGTGATAAAAGTATAGAATTAATTATTCTTGGTCAAGAATATGGATATTGACAGGAGGAAAAGATGGATTACTTACATGAAAGTCAAGTTAGAAATATAATTAATCATGTTGAAAAAAATGGAAGGTCACTAGAGTTGTACCTTTTAAAACATATTTGTGGTGGTAATTATGAAGAAAAATTTTTGATTGAATTGGAAAAATATCAAAACTCCGATGGCGGTTTTGGGAATGGCTTAGAACCAGACTTTTTATTGCCCAATTCTTCTCCAATAGCTTCTATTGTTGCACTTGATTACCTAAACTATATAGATTATGATGCTTCTAAAAAGATGATACGTAAAGTAATAAACTACCTTCAAGAAACTTATAATAAAGAGATAAATGGTTGGAGAGCTTCTTCAATAGATTTGAATCTCTACCCCCATGCTCCTTGGTGGCACTATGACGGAGATAGTTGTCCTGTTGATAGAACTTGGGCTAATCCTACATTTAAAGTAGTTGCATATCTCTTCAAATACAGAGAGTTTGTTGATAAATTAGATTTAAATATGTTAATGAAAACTTGTATAAATTATATATTGGAAAATGATGAAATCGCAGAGGAACATGATATATATTGTATAGTCGATTTTTATAATAATATTTCCACCTTATATCAAAAAGCCATTAGAGAAAGGGTAAAAGCACTTATCAAATTCAAAATAGATACAAAAGAATCTGCATGGAAAAATTATGTACCTATGCCTATTAATTTTATAAAAAGCAAAGAAGATTTGTGTTATAGCGACTTTTCAAAAGATGTTGAAAAAAATTTAGATTTTTTAATTAAAAGTCTATCTACAGATTATGGTTGGAATATAAACTGGGCATGGGGTCAGTATTTTGAAGCTTATGAAGAAGCTAAAAAGAATTGGAAGGGTTTTTTAGCAATTAAAAATTTAACTTTGTTAAAAAAATATGGAAGGATATTAGGATGTAAATAGTTTATGGTACAAAAAACATTGAAAAAGTTAATCATATGAGGAAAATTCTAAGTACTCTCCCATAAAATTTTTGTCTTTTAATGATTTTCCAAATTTGTCCCCAAAAGTCAATTGCCCTATAAGCAAATATAATTCTTTTAAAAAAAAATTTTTAAGTTTACCTATGTAAAAAATTTAGATTAAGTTAATAAAAGAAATATTAAGAATTAGGAATTAGGAGCTGTTTAAGCTCCTAAAGAACGAGTTTTGAAATTTAGTCATTATAGTCTTATCTCTTATATGAGTACTTAATCTTTACTAAATAAGAAAAAATTTATCCCACGTAGACTCAATTATATTTCTTAAGACCTTATATTACTTTTATCTCTATACAAAAATAACAATACTTTATTCAAAACCTTTTCTTTCTCCCTGTCTTTTACCTTAGCTTCCTTTAAATTTCAATTATATTTTTTCCATTATTTTTTGCTTTATAAAGTAGTCTTTCTGCTTTATTAACAAACTCCTTTAAAGAATCTTCATAATCATAAGCTACTAAACCACCACTAATACTTAGCATTTGATTATAACCTTCCAATTCTAAATCTTTAATAACTAACCTTATTCTCTCTCCACACATAAAAGCATTTTCTATTTTAGTCTCTGGTAGTATTATTAAAAATTCTTCTCCGCTTAATCTTCCAATATAATCTGTTTCCCTAATATGATTTTTCATGATTTTAGATGTTTCTATTAATATGTAATCACCTAATAAATGACCATAATTATCATTTATATTCTTAAAATCATCTATATCAATCAAAAC
Source organism: uncultured Fusobacteriaceae bacterium (assembly GCA_964517235.1). Classification (GTDB taxonomy): domain Bacteria; phylum Fusobacteriota; class Fusobacteriia; order Fusobacteriales; family Fusobacteriaceae; genus CAZFBB01. Next base: position 5,242 of record CAZFBB010000138.1, on the reverse strand, counting down.
TATACTTAAAGGATGGTTATATCTTTTAGCTCTTTTCATTTCTGCTTCTAGTTTTTTTAGTATATACCTTCTATTATAAATATTTGTCAAATCATCTATAGTTGCTAATTTTTTTAATTCATCTTTTTTCTCAATAAGTTCTGTCAAATCCTCAAGTATAATAAGTTTCATTATTTCATTTTGAAAATCAACATCTTTTACTCTTAATGAAAAATGTTTCTCAATATTTTTCTTATCTATATCTATCTCATAACTTACTACTTTTTTTTCATCTATTTCACCATTAATTAAACATTTATCTTCATCTTCATATTTGCATTTCATTAAATCAGAAAATTTCTTCCCAACTATATCTTCTTTATTCATAGAAAATGTCTCTAAAAAAGCTTTATTTGTCTCTACAATTACTCCATTACTATTCAAAATTATAAAAATAGTACTTATGTTATCTAAAAATATTTCTAAAAAGTTTTTAGAATTTTTTAATTCAATTATATTCATCACATAGCTCCCAATTAATTTAATAACTATACTATAATATAAATGAAAAAATTTATCAACCTATAATAGGTTTTTTTATTTTTATACTTATTAAAAGTTTCAAAGGAAATTTTAACATTTGCAGTATAACCTAAGAAAGAGTGATACTCAAAGGGTTAGGAGGGATTAAATGAAGGCCTTAATTACAGGTGCAAATGGTACCATAGGTAAAGAATTAAAGCGCTATTTAGAATTCCACGGGGTAGAAGTATATACATGGAATAGAAAAGAAGTATCTATTTTTGAATATCAAGTTATGGAGGATTTTGTACAAAAATTAAATCCAGATATTATCTATCACTTGGCAATTGCTACAAAATTAGATGGGGTTGATAATGAAACTTGGCGTGTAAACTATGAATGGCCCAGTGAACTTGCATGGATATGTCGTATTCATCAAATAAAATTTATTTTTACAAGTACCTATGAAGTTTTTAGCGACTATAATATTGGTCCTTTTGATTTAAATACTAAACCTGATGCTTTTGAAGGTTTTGGCTTTGAAAAACGTATGGCTGAAGAAAGGGTTTTATATCAAAATCCCCAAGCATTAGTTATCCGTATTCCTTGGCAAATTACAAATAATTCTAGTAATAATGGTATGGTTTATTATTTAGACAAAGAAATGGCTGAATATGAAAAAATTGTTCTATCTGACAAATTTATTCCTAGTTGTGCCTTTTTGGATGACACTACTAGAGAATTAGTAAGAATCTCCAAGGAACATGACCGAGGAAAATTTATGATTGATTCAAATAAAACTCTTAGCTTTTTTGAAATAGCTTCAAAATTAAAAATTATTTATAGCAAAAATTGGAAGATTGAAAAGTCAGAAGATTATGAGTATAATCAAACTATGAATGACATTAGGTGTCAAATTAGACCTTTAAATGAAATATTAGATGAAAAATTAAATGAAATAAAAGTTAAAAGTAGAAAAAAAATTGGTCTTTGGGGTGACAAATACCTTGATGAAGTAATTAGAGCCTATGAGAAATTAGGTTATAAAATAGATACTTTAGTTGTTGAAAAACCTGATAAATACAAAAATTTTGCAAAAGAACATGGAATAAATACTCTAACTAGTGATAACAATGAATTATACTCTTGCACTCAAATAATAATTAATAATAGAGAGTATATTACCGAAGAAAATTTAAACTCCTTTAAGGAAAAGATACTTGTTTTAAGTCAGCTTCCCTTTGTAGAAAGTAAAAATGATTATGAAAAATATCATAGATTATTTGAGAATCATAAACATTTTATAATATTCAAATTTAATCAGTTGATTACTATGAGGAAGGTTTTTGAACAGATAAAAGAAAACAATTTGGGAAAGATTACTAATTTATTTTTAGATATTGGCGTTAAAAATGACTTGGAAATAAAGAGAAATTTCCAAGAGATAATTTTAAAACCCATTTCTTTTATTAATAACCATTTTGATAAGTTTCATTTAGATTATTCAGATTATAATAGTTCATTTGAAACAATTTTCACTCATCACTGTAATGGTAATCAACGTATGAGTATAAACTTCTTTAAATTGTGGTATGAAGGAGTAAAAATGATTCTGAGATTTATAGGTGACAAAGGAGAACTTAGGGTAGAAGGAAAGTATACTAAAGAAATAGGTTGGAACTTTAAACCAGTACAAATTAACGAATTAGAGTGTGGACAAGGTGAAATATCTAAAGAGGGAGAAAAGATAATGAATCTCGCCCTTAATGAATATATAAAAAAACTTGAAGAAATTATTCAGCAAAATCTAGAACATAGAGACATTTATACTGCTAAAGAGGCTCTTGAGCTGTATAAACCTTTTTTAGATATTTGGAATAATGCCTGTGAGAGTCCTAATTGATTAGGGCTCTTTTTTATTAACTATTGACTTAATAATAGTAGTATAATATAATTATAAAAATTGATTGGGAGGTCTATGTGAAAATACTTAAAGTTAATGAAAATGAAAAATACTATCCACAAATTGCCCAATGGATATTTGAGGCATTTATCAAGAGAAAATCACCTGATTTTGGTAGTAAAGGAGTAGAAGAAAGATTAAGAAGTGGTAATACAATTTCATTTATAGCTATAAATAATGAAAAAAATCTAGGAACAGTATCAATTTTTGAGAATGATTTAGAAGGAAGAAAAGATTTGACTCCATGGTTAGCTTCTTTATATGTAAGTGAAGATGCAAGAGGTTTGGGTATTGCAAAAGAACTTATTAATAAAGTCAAGGAAGAAGCAAAAAATAGTGGTTTTGATAGATTATATTTACGAACAACTACAGCAGGAACATATTACAAAAAATTAGGTTGGAAATTAATTGATATACAGGAAGATTCTTTTGATAAAAATATTGAAGTATATGAAATCTTCCTTTAAAATTTATAAACATTTCAAAGGAGAATTTCTACATTCTCCTTTTAATTATTATTTTTTAGAAAATTCTTTATTTATTAAATCTCTCGTTATTCTTCCTGACTCGTAAATGGTAGGCAATCCACTTCCTGGGTGAGTTCCTCCACCTACTAAATAACAATTTTCTAAAATTTCAAATTTATTATGAGGTCTAAATGTCAACATTTGATTGATTTGGTGCCCTAGATTAAATACTGCACCACTATATACATCATATTCCTCTTCCCAATCAAATGGCGTAATAATCTTTTCCTCTACCATATGCTTCCTAATATCTACATACTCTCCTCTTGTTTCAAGTAAATCTAGAACCTTTTCTTTCATCTCATCTTTTATTTCATTCCAGTTAATATTACTTTTGTTATTTGGAACAGGTACCAATACATATATGGTAGAATGTCCTTCAGGTGCCAAATTTTTGTCAATTACACTTGGATTTTGAACATAAAATGAAAAGTCCTCAGACAAAATCTTTGTTTTTACTATTTCTTCTACATTCTTTTTATAATCATTAGCAAAAATTATACTATGATGAGGTATATCCTCGTAAATTTTATCTATTCCTAAATAAAGCATATATGTAGAACATGAATATTTTTTTCTTTCTAATTTTTCATTATTATATTTTTTTCTCTTTTCTTCTGGAATTAATTCCTTCATACTATGGGCAAAATCAGCATTTATAACTACACTATCATAGTATTTTTTTTCACCTGTATAAAGTTCTATGCCTATTACTTTTTTATCTTCAATAAGAAGAGATTTTACTCCAGTACCTAAATGAATTTTTCCTTTTTCCTCTTCTATTACTTTAGCCATTGCACTACAAAGTTTATTAAGACCTCCTTGAACATGATAGATACCTAATTCATGCTCAATATAAGATATAATACTAAAAGTTCCCGGTGCTTCCCAAGGAGACATTCCAATATATTTTGCTTGAAATGTAAATGCTAATTTTAATTCTTCACTTTGATAGTATTTAGACAAAACATCGTATAAACTTATATGTGCATCAAGATATGGAATAGATTTTAGAAAATTCCTTTTAAAGTAATCTATATATGAACTATAAGGGATGCTTAAACAGGGAATAATTTTATCATATTTCCTACTTTCCTTTTTCATATACAAATTATAATTATCAACTTCATTTGGAAAAACTCTTTTTAGTTCCTCTATCATCTTTTCCTTTTCCAAATGACTATAAGGATAAAATATTTTATCCTCTGAGAATTTTAGTCTATACATTGGCTCTATTCTATCAAGTTTCACATAATCAGATAATTTTCTATTTGTTTTTTCAAATATATCCTCTAAAATATATTTCATTAAAAAAAATGTAGGTCCTAAATCAAATGAATATTGCCCAAGTTTCAATTGTGAATTTCTCCCTCCTATATAAGGTTTTTTTTCAAAAATATCAACTTTATATCCATCATTAGCAAGTAACATAGAAGTACTGAGGCCACCAGGTCCTGCACCAATAACTGCAATTTTTTTCATATACCCTCCCTAAATAAATATTATTACCCTATTAAAATTATACCCTATAATTTCCATTTATCAATTAATCTTTTCCTTGACTTTTCTTTACTAAAAATTTATACTTAAACATATACAAAATAAGTATAGTTTTGTTTTATAACTATTACAATTATAATAAATAATTTAAAAGGATTGTTTAGTTTGAAAAGTATATTTTATATGATATAATCTTATAAGGAGGAAATTATGAAAAAAATTATTTATATTTTCCTTTTAATTATAGCTATCACTTTTATTAGTGCATGTGGAAAAAGTGAAACTGTAGTTGAAAAGGAAGAAAAAGAAGTTTTAAGAGTAGGAATGGAGCTAAAGTGGCCTCCATTTGAAATGATTGATCAGGGGGGAAATCCTATTGGAATTAGCGTTGACCTTGCTTATGAATTAGGTAAAGCACTTGGAAGAGATGTGGAAATTGTTGATACTGCTTTCGGTTCACTTATTCCTGCATTGGAAACTGGAAAGATTGATATAATCATTGCTTCTATGTCAATTACAGAAGAGAGAGCTAAAAAAATCAATTTTTCTGAACCATATTTTTACTTCTCTTTAATTACTTTATTAAATAAAGATAGTGGAATTGATACTAAGGAAGACTTATTTACCCAAGAAGGTGTAAGGTTTGTTGGTCCAAAAAGTTTTGTTTCACTAAAGATTCCTGCTGAAAAAGCAAATAAACCTATTTTAAGAGAATTTGATGACAAAAGCAGTGCAGTTTTAGAAGTTGTTC
>CAZFBB010000137.1:0-7920 GCA_964517235.1 uncultured Fusobacteriaceae bacterium | reverse complement strand
TACTTTTGTATCAAGACAAAAGTAATGATGTTTTTTCAAAAAACTAGTTGTTTGTTTTCAACCTGATTTTTGTATATTCTTATTATAATTATATTTATTTAAACGATACAAATTTAAGAACTTTCCCTGTAAAAAATCTTCCTCTGAATCTTTCCTAAATTGCATAATTAAGTCAGAAAAAACAAGAAATAAAATAGCATATGCAGTATAATCATGTGTCAACAACAAACTCACAAAGGAGATATCACATATGCTACAAAAACATGTTAACATAGAACAATTAACTAATCTACATATTTATTATTTAAATGGTATTAATGCAAATCAGTCTGCTAAGTTAATTAATATTGGAAAAGATAAAGCTTGTATATACTATAGATTTTTTAAGTACCAGAGAAATTTTCTCCAAATATAAGTAGAATAAAAAAATGTGAAAAAAAGTGTTTTTTCTTTTAAGAAAGTTGAAGAAACAAATGAATTACTTGATAAAATTTAATCTATTGATGCTACTTGTAGAAGAGATAAACTTGCTGATAGGAAAGATAAATGTTCAACTAAAACTTTCTATAACATAGTTTCTAAAGTTGATTTTGATTCTATAAAATTAAGAGAAAAGGGGAAAATACGCTATAATAACCCTAGTTAAAAAAAAATCAAAAATCTTTATTCTATAAATTTATAAAAATTATAATATCTTAACTTTTGAAATATTTATATTCATTTAAATCAAACCTTATAAATTATTTTTTTTGCTATTTTTTTTGTTTTATGTTAGAATATATCCTGACAATTAAACGATGAAGTAAATTTAGTTATTATCTGGTCAGTAAGGTTTATGATGCATAAGTAGCATAGATTCGAACTTACCATATATTAGAGAAAGCTAAATTGAAAAATCAATTATAGAACTGGGGTTTATTCAGGGTCTTTTTACAAAGGCAATGAATTATACTACAATTGTGGTATAAAGTGAGTCAACTGGCGAAACTTAAACACTCTAACTCTATTATCAAAGTCTTGATAGTAGTGTTAGGGTGTTTTTTTACATATTTTTTTAATTCAAGGAGGTAACATGAAAAAAATAAATAAACCAAAGTATGAAACAAATAAATTAAAGGGAAAAACAAAATTGATGCACAAGAGAAATATTACTAAATTTGGTTTTGATTTTCACCCACAAGTTTCTTTAATTTCAGCATTTTTAATAATATTTTTTATTGGATTTACACTTAGAAACCCGAGTGAAACAAATATCTTATTAAGTAAAGTAAAAAATTCAATTACAGGAAACTTTAATTGGTTTTTTATCATTAGTTCAAACTTATTTGTCCTTTTTCCCTTGTATTTGATAATAAGTAAATTAGGAGAAGTAAAGTTAGGAGGTCCAGAAGCTAATCCTGAATTTAGCAATTTTGCTTGGTATTCTATGCTCATAAGTGCTGGAATGGGAATTGGTCTTATGTTCTGGAGTGTTGGTGAACCTTTATATCATATGAATTCAAAATTACCCTTTTCAAATAGTACTGGAGATATAGGTGAAGCTTTGGGAGTTACATTTTATCATTGGGGATTTCATCCTTGGGGAATGTACGCACTTGTTGCTCTTGCATTAGCATTTTTCGCATATAATAGAGGTTTACCTCTTTCTTTAAGATCTGTATTTTACCCTATTTTTAAAGATAAAGTTTTTGGTTGGATAGGAGATTTTATCGATATATTAGCAGTTATTGCTTGCTTATTTGGACTTGCTACTTCTCTTGGTTTGGGAGCGCAGCAAATAAATTCAGGTCTTAACTACTTATTTAATGTTCCACAAAGTACAAATATACAAATTTTGATTATTTTAATAATAACTTTAATTGCAACCTTATCTGTTGTATCAGGTATAGGAAAAGGTGTAAGAATTTTATCTGAACTTAATATGAAAATAGCTTTTATTTTCTTAGTAGTTATCTTATTTCTTGGACCAAGTTTATTTATCTTCAGATCATTTAACAATGGAGTTGGCTACTACCTCAATAATCTTATTAAGCTTAGTTTTTTCACTGAAAATGGTAATGACTGGCAAGGAGCTTGGACAATATTTTATTGGGCATGGTGGATTTCGTGGTCTCCATTTGTAGGTACATTTATTGCTAGAATTTCAAAGGGTCGAAGTGTAAGAGAGTTTGTTGTAGCTATCTTTATTATTCCAACATTATTAAGTTTTATTTGGATGTCGGTTTTTGGTGGAACAGCTATCTTTCAAAATATACAAAATAGTGGTCAATTGTTAGCAGAAGTTAATGAAAATATTTCAACATCATTATTTGCTATGATACAAGGGTTAAGCATCACTCCTACTCTAAAAATGCTCCTATCTATATTAGGTACATTTCTAATTGTATCATTTTTTGTTACATCATCTGACTCTGGTTCTTTAGTCGTCGATAGTCTAACTTCCGGTGGAAAATTAGATTCGCCTATCCCTCAAAGAATTTTTTGGGCTTTGATGGAAGGAGCTGTGGCAATTGCATTATTACTTGCAGGTGGACAAGAAGCTTTAAATGCATTACAAACAGGAGTTATTCTTACTGGATTACCTTTTGCAATTATACTTTTAATGATGATTTATAGTTTACACATAGGTTTAAGAAAAGATTTTCAAAAATTAAAAAAATATAGAGAAGATAAACTTGCTAATAAACTATTTAATGAAAAAATTAGAGGTGGTTTTGAAGAAAATCCTTCTATCAAAAGTAGATTGACAAAAAATTAGATTAAGTAATCACTACAGTCTCAGTCTGACAATTGTCAGACTTTTCTATTATACAAAAACAATTCTTGACTAATTTGGTATGTAACAGTAGAATATTACAACATATTAAAAGTGAGGTAGAAATGAAAAGAAGAGGAACCTATGAATTTTTAATTAAAGATATTTCTTTTCCCGGTACTGGTATTGGATATATAGATAACCTTAGAGTAGAAATAAAAGGCACTCTTCCTGGTCAAAAAGTATTGGGAAAAATTACTAAAAAAAATAAAACTAGGATTGTTGCAAAATTAGTAGAGGTGATTGAAGATGTTGATTACAAAATAAAAGCTCCTTGTAGTAACTTTGAATTAGCCTGTGGTGGATGTACATTTCAAGACTTAAACTATAAAAAACAATTGGAATTTAAAGAAAAACAACTTCTAAAGTTATTTAAAGATAATAATTACAAAAATTTTGAATATTTAAATCTAGAAGATAGTCCAAAAGTGTTTAATTACAGAAATAAAATGGAATTTACTTTTGGAGATTTTGAAAAAGATGGTCCTTTAACTTTAGGTATGCACCTTAAAAATAGAAAATATTCTATTATAAATGCAAGTGGCTGTCAAATTGTACAAGATGATTTTTCAAAAATTTTAACTTTTACTTTAGAATACTTTAGAGAAAAAAAACTACCCTTTTATAGGGTGATGAAAAGAGAAGGTTTCCTTAGACATTTAGTTATCAGGCTAGGGGAAAATACTAAAGAATTACTAGTAAATTTAATTACCACAAGTCAATTAAACTTTGACTTATCTGAGTGGTTAATTGGAATTAAAAACCTCCAATTAGAAAATGAATTAAAGGGCATTTTACATACTACAAACGATTCATTTAGTGATATTGTACAGTGTGATTCTTTGGAAGTTTTATGGGGTAGAAGTTATATCTATGAAAATTTATTAAATTTGAAGTTTAAAATTAACCCATTTAGCTTCTTCCAGACAAATTCACTGGGAGCTGAAAAATTATATAGCATAGTTCAAAATTTTGTTGGAGAAACATCTAATCAAGTTATTTTTGATCTTTATTGTGGCACGGGAACTATTGGTCAAATTGTTGCCCAAAATGCTAAAAAAGTCATTGGTGTAGAACTTATCAAAGAAGCTGTATTAGATGCTAGGGAAAATGCTAAATTAAACAATATTGATAATACAAAATTTATTGCTGGGGATATTGCAAAAGTAATTGTAAATATAAAAGAACAACCAGACATAATTATATTAGACCCACCAAGACCTGGAGTTCACCCATTTGCTATGGATTACGTTATAAAATTTAACTCCCCAAAAATTATCTATATTTCTTGTAATCCAAAAACATTACTTATAGATCTAGAAATTCTAAGAAATAATGACTATAAACTTAAAAAAGTAGTTGGTAAGGATATGTTTCCTCACACACCACACCTTGAAGCAATTGTTCTACTTGAAAAAGAAACTAAACTATAGGACAAGTGTCTCTTGCATTAATCTGTGAACTAGTGTAGAATATATTAGGTTTATTAATTAGTAATAACATTATGTAAAGAAGCTAATGTTAGGAGGAGATTATGTCATTATTAAATTCATATAAAATTACGGCAGATTTATTGAATAATTTTATAAAAATGGAAGAAGAAGAAAAATTAACTGAAAAAGTTTCAAGAGAATTAGCCAAAATATTCCAAAATGGTGGTAAAGTCTTAATTGCAGGAAATGGTGGAAGCAACTGTGATGCCCTTCATTTTGCAGAGGAATTTACCGGTAGGTTTAGAAAAAATAGAAGAGCTTTACCAGCTATAGCTATTTCTGATTCATCACATATTACATGTATAGGTAACGATTTTGGTTTTGACCATATATTTTCAAGGGGAGTAGAAGCTTATGGAAAAAAAGGAGATTTATTTATAGGAATCTCCACAAGTGGAAATTCTTCAAATATAATTAAAGCTGTTAATCAAGCTAAAGAACAAGGATTGAAAACTATGGCTCTATTGGGAAAAGATGGAGGAAAGTTAAAGGGACAATGTGATTTTGAATTCATTATTCCAGGTAAAACAAGTGACAGAATACAAGAGATACATATGATGATTTTACATATTATTATAGAAGGTGTAGAACGTATTATGTTTCCAGAAAACTATTAAAAGGTTGATGCGTATCAACCTTTTAACTTTTTTCTACTTCATCACTTACTTTAATAACATAGTTAATTTTAATTGTTTTGATACTTTAAAGTGCTATTTTGAAATCCTTAGAATCAAATAAATAAAATTTTCTAATTTTTAGGATTAACCAAATTTAATTATCTTGAAGGTTGATTCCACTATAAAGTACAAACTTTTTCTCTCTAAAAATTACTTGCAATAAATTAATACCTATGATAAAATTATTAGTGGTTTGATAAATAATATTAGGAGATGAGTATGAGGATATTTTCTTTATTGTATAAAAACAAAAGAAAAACCAAGTATAACTGTACATCAAGTGCAGTATCTTCTCACATACCCATCAATAACTTTAACTTAATATATACAAGGCCTAAGTGTAACTAGCATTAGTGTATACTTAGGTTTTTTTATTTAAAAGGAGGCTTTATGAATTATACTATTGAAACTCTTATTTCAAAGGAAACAATAGAAAAAAAAGTAAAAGAATTAGCAAGAAAAATAGAAAAAAAATATGTTGGAGTAAATGAGTTATTATTAGTAGGTCTATTAAGAGGTTCTGTTATTTTCCTTAGTGATTTGGCAAGAGAAATTCAAATAGATGATGTTAGATTAGATTTTATGACAGTTTCTAGTTATGGTAATTCAATGGAAAGCTCTAAAGATGTAAAGATAAAAAAAGATTTAGAAGAAGACATTAAAAATAGACACGTACTTATAGTAGAAGATATAATTGATACTGGTTTTACTCTTTCAAAGATCAAAGAAATTTTAAAATTAAGGGAGCCAAAATCTTTAAATATTTGTACTTTACTTGATAAACCAGACCGAAGAGAAGCTGAAGTAGATGTGGAATTTATAGGATTTAAAATACCTGATGAATTTGTAGTAGGTTATGGAATAGATTATGCTGAACAACATAGAAATCTTAATTATGTTGGAAAAGTTGTTATTAAAGACTAATTTTATATATTATATCGAGAGGAGAAATGAATGGCTGGATATGTAGTTGTTGGAACTCAATGGGGAGATGAAGGAAAAGGAAAAATAATTGACGTATTGGCTCACAAAGCTGATTACGTAGTTAGATTCCAAGGAGGAAATAATGCTGGTCATACAGTTATAGTTAATGGAGAAAAGTTTATACTTCATTTATTACCATCAGGAATGTTACATGGTAATGGAAAATGTATTATAGGTCCTGGTGTAGTAGTAGATCCAAAAGTACTATTATCTGAACTTAAAGCTCTTGACGACAAAGGTGCTAAAACTAATCACCTTTATATTAGTGATAGAGCGCATCTAATTATGCCTTACCACATTAAATTAGATGAAGTAAAGGAGAAAGCTAGAGGTAAGGATAAAATTGGTACTACAAAAAGAGGTATAGGTCCTTGTTACGCTGACAAAATTACTAGATGTGGAATTAGAGCTATCGATTTATTAGATATGGATAATTTTGCTAAAAAATTAAAATTTAATTTAGAAGAGAAAAATGCATTATTCACAAAAATTTATAATGAAGAAGCCTTAAACTTCGATCAAATTCTAGCTGATTATAAAAATTATTCTGAACAATTAAGTTGGAGAATAATCGACTCAGTACCTGAAATAAATAAAGCTTTAGATCAAGATAAATTTGTTCTTTTTGAAGGTGCTCAAGCTATGATGTTAGATATCAATTATGGAACATACCCATATGTTACTTCATCATCACCAACTACTGGCGGAGTTACTACAGGAGCAGGTGTTGCACCTAGTAAAATTAAAAAGACTATTGGAGTTATGAAAGCATATACAACAAGAGTAGGGGAAGGTCCATTTGTTACTGAACTTACAGATAACCTCGGAGAAAAATTAAGAGAAACTGGTAAAGAATTTGGATCAACAACTGGAAGACCAAGAAGATGTGGTTGGCTAGATGTAGTTGTTGGCAAATATGCAGTAGATATAAATGGATTAACAGATGTGGTTGTAACAAAAATTGATGTTTTGAGTGGACATAAAACATTAAAAATTTGTATAGGTTATGATATAGATGGAAAAGTTTATACAGCTCCTCCAGCAGCTATAGAAAAATTAGCTGAAGCTAAACCTGTTTATATTGATCTTCCAGGATGGGATGAAGATATAAGTGCTATTAGAAATTACGATGATTTACCTGAAAATTGCAAAAAATATATTAAAAAAGTAGAAGAACTAATAGGAGCTCCTATCTCTATGGTTTCAGTAGGTCCAGATAGAGAACAAAATATCTTCATTAAGGAAATTTAATAACTAATGTCATTCAATTAGTAATTCACAAAAAATACAGGAAATTTATATTATTCAAAATCATTCCTGTATTTTTTCTTTTTCTTAATTTTATAATATTTACACCTCACTAGCTAAAAATAATCAGTCTTATAAACCCATTTGATCTACTCCAAATGTTGCTTGTTCTTGAGTATATCCTTCAAATATTAGTTGCTCTATTAAACCCTTTCTCGAAAATGCTTGTGTATCTAGATACATTTCAGCTGCTTTTGTTGCTTGTTCATTCCAATCAGCTCCTGAATTTTGGACTCCATATAAAGCATCTTCACTTTTATACCCTTCAAATTCAAGCTGTTTTATCAATCCCTTTTCAGAAAAAGGCATTGTAGTTAAATAATTTCTAGCAGAACGCAAAGCATTTTTTTGACCCATTGTTCTTGTCTCCACAACAGCACTCTCTTTAATCTTATTTTTAGATACTTCCGTTTCTGGAAGAAATCTTCCTAAAAGTAAAAATAATACAAATAAAATACCTAACATTTTAAAAACTTTTTTCATATTCATCCTTGTATGATGTTTCTATATAAACATCATATCCTCCTCTCCTAGTTTTTTAATGATTTATTAATTGTATTAACACTGTGGACTGTTTATTTTACTTGTAGCTTGACTGCTAAAAGGAGATTATTGCCACAGCTTTCTATCTAATATTAATTGG
>CAZFBB010000136.1:0-7973 GCA_964517235.1 uncultured Fusobacteriaceae bacterium | reverse complement strand
GTGTGGAACAGAGTTTGTTTTAGTTGATACAGGCGGTTTAGAACCAAGAAATAATGATTTTATGATGACTAAAATTAAGCAACAAGCAGAAGTAGCAATGCAAGAAGCAGATGTAATTTTATTTGTTTGTGAGATTAAAGCGGGAATAACTGCACTTGATGAAGAAATTGCTTATATTTTAAGAAAGAAAAACAAACCAGTTATATTAGTTGTTAATAAAGTAGATGATGTTACTAGAGTTCAAGATGAAATATATGAATTTTGGTCATTAGGATTTGAGAGCTTAGTACCTATATCAGCTGAGCATAAGGCTAATTTGGGAGATATGCTTGATGAGGTAATAGAAAGAATTAATAAGTTAGAGTTTCCTGAGGAAGAAGAAGGCTTGAAACTAGCACTTATTGGAAGGCCTAATGCAGGAAAATCATCACTTACTAACAGGCTGTGTGGAACAGAAAGAAGTATAGTAAGTGATATAGCTGGAACTACTAGAGATGCAATAGATACAGCTTTTGAATATAATGAAGAAAAATATGTAATTATAGATACTGCTGGGATTAGAAGAAAATCTAAAATTGAAGAATCATTAGAATATTATTCTGTGCTGAGAGCAATAAAGTCTATTAGAAGAGCAGACGTGAGTGTATTGATGTTAGATGCAAGAGAAGGGGTAACAGATCAAGATAAAAGAATTGCAGGTTTAGCTCATGATGAAAAGAAACCAATAATAATTACAGTTAATAAATGGGATTTAATTGAAAAAAACAATAAAACTTTAAAAGACTTTGAAGCTATAGTTAGGAGTGAACTACCATTTTTAAATTATGCACCTATTATGTTTATCTCGGCGCTAACAGGTCAAAGAGTGCTTAAAATACTAGAAACAGCTTCATTTATTTATGATGAATATACTAAGAGAATAAGTACAGGTTTACTTAATAATATATTAAAAGAAGCAACTATAATGAATGCTCCACCAACAAGAAAAGGAAGAGTTGTTAAGATAAATTATGCAACACAAGTAAGTGTAGCACCACCAATATTCGCATTATTCTGTAATCATCCTGATATACTTCATTTTTCATATTTAAGGTATTTAGAGAACAAATTTAGAGAAGCTTTTGGATTTGAAGGATGTCCTATTACATTTGTTGTAAATAAAAAAGGTGATTAATAATTTATTGATAAAGGCTAATTTTTAGTTAGTCTTTTTTTTTATATAAGGAGAAATTATATATTTTAATTCAAAAAGGTACTAAATTGAAAAAACAAAAAACTTGGTAAGTAATAGAAGTGATTTTTAATATATATATAATCACATATATAAGGTAAGTTTTTGTATTCAAAAGAATAAATAATTGTTTATTTTTTAAGTAAATTTTTCTTCTTGCCATAATAAAAAAATAAGAGTATAATTAAGTATTATTAAATCATTTTTGGAGGGCTAAAGATGAATAAAAATTACAATAGAGGAGAAGAATTAGCTAATATAATAACACATTTGTTGGGAGTAGGGTTAGCTATAGCGGGAATAGCAATGTTGGCAGTGAGAGCTACAACTTATGGAGATTATAAACATGTTATTAGTTTTACAGTCTTTAGTGTTTCAACTTTACTTTTATATATAATGTCTAGCGTTTATCATATGCTTCCTCAAGGTACAAAAGCTAGAAAAATATTTAAAATACTGGATCATTCAGCAATATATGTATTAATATCAGGGTCATATACACCTTATTTGTTAACTATCATAACAGGTGCAACATCATGGATATTATTTGTCATTCAATGGACACTTACAACTATTGGAATATTATTCAAAGTTAAATTTGCAGGGAAATTAAAGTTATTATCAACATTAATATATTTATTTATGGGATGGATGGTTGTTTTTGCCTTTGATTCTTTAAAAACTAATTTAAATCCATTAGCATTAAATTTATTAGTTGCAGCTGGAATTACATATTCAGCAGGAACTATATTTTATATGATGAAAAAAATTAAGTATACACATGCTATTTGGCATCTTTTTGTTATGGGGGGAAGTGTGCTCATGTTTTTATCTGTATTTTATTCTGTAAGTTAAGATTGGAGGATTTATGTCAAGAATACTAAAAATACTAAAAGATAAAAAATTAACATTTGAACAACAAGTTGTTGCTCTTGCAAGAGAAGGGGAAAATAGTATTAGTCCTTTGGAAATAAGTGATGAAACTAAAGAATGGTTAGAAAAGGGAATAATATGTGATTTGTTTGAGGGAAATGCACCTTATAGACCAAGATACATAGTGGTTGATTTTGAGAAATTTATGAATGAAGGGTGTAAATTTTTAGAGATAGGAAAAGCTGATGATATTTGGGAAGCAACTCATAATTTATTAATTTTTTATAAACACATACCAAGTATTACAACTATGCCTGTATATATTGGAAACTTGGATTATTTGTTAGATCCTTATGTAGAAGATGAAGAAGAAAGCTTTAAAGCAATAAAGTTATTTTTAAATCATATAGATAAAACAATAACAGATAGTTTTTGTCATGCAAACATAGGACCTCTAGAAACAAAAGCAGGAAGACTTATACTTAAGGCTATAGAAGAGCTTGATAATCCTACACCAAATTTTACTATTAAATATGATATAAACAATACTAGTGAAGCTTTTGCTTTAAATGCAGTCAAAGTTGCACTTGGTAGAAGTAAACCAAGCTTTGCAAATGACAAGGAGTTTGAAAAGGATTTAAGAGGTAATTATGGCATAGTTAGTTGTTATAATGGGCTTAGAGTTGGAGGAGGGGCTTTTACTCTTGTTAGAGCTAGGTTGGGAAAATTAGCCAAGGAAGCTAGAAGCATAGAAGAGTTTTTTAATAAAACATTAGTTAGTTTGGTAGGCAGAATGACTGATTATATGGATAAGAGAATCAAATTCTTAATTGAAGAAACTGCTTTTTTTGAAAGTAATTTTTTAGTAAAAGAAGGATTTATAAATATAGATAACTTTACAGGTATGTTTGGTTTAGTTGGTTTGGCAGAATGTGTGAATACCCTGTTAGAGCTGGATAATAAAGAAGAAAGATTTGGTTATAATAAGAGAGCCAATGATTTGGGGCTTAAAATTATTGAAAAATTAGAAGAATTAGTTTCTGTACATGAAAATAAATATTGTAAATTTACTAATGGGAAATTTTTACTACACGCACAAGTAGGTATTGATACAGATTTAGAAGATAGTCCAGGTTGTAGAATACCAGTAGGAGAAGAACCTGAACTTCTAGAGCATTTAATACAGTCTGCTCCTTTTCATAAATATTTTCCAAGTGGAATAGGTGATATATTTACCTTTGAGGAAACTGCAAAGAAAAATCTTGCATATGTTTTGGACATTATAAAGGGAAGTTTTAATTCAGGTATGAGGTATATTTCTTTTTATGGTTCTGATTGTGATGTGGTGAGAGTAACAGGATATTTGGTTAAAAAATCAGAGATAGAAAAATTAGAAAAGGGACAAGCTGTACTAAGGGATACAACAGTACTCGGTATGGGTGCTAGAGATAATGGAAAAGCACTTTCTAGGAAAAAAAGAGAGATAGATGAATAAAGGCTTTGTTAACAATATAATTAAAAATTCTAGTGTAGATGGACCAGGGAATAGACTAGTTGTTTTTTTTCAGGGATGTAATCTTGATTGTGCTTATTGTCATAATCCGGAAACAATAAATAAGTGTATTAATTGTGGTAAGTGTATTTCTTGGTGTGAGAGTAACGCACTTGAAATGTCTGGAAATAAAATAGATTGGAAGGAAGAACTTTGTACACAGTGTGATATGTGTATAAAAAAATGTCCTCATAATTCCAGTCCTAAAGTAAAAGAGTATACTAGCGAGCAATTGATGAAAATTATAAAAAAATATCGATTTTTTATTAGAGGTGTGACTTTTAGTGGCGGGGAATGTACACTACATAAGGACTTTTTATTAGAATTAATTCCAAAAATAAAAGGGTTAAGTTTGGACGTATATATTGATACTAACGGTTATTGGGATTATGAAAATATGAAAGATTTAGTAGAAATAACTGATAAGTTTATGTTAGATATAAAAAGTGTAGATAAAAAAAAACATATGGAAGTTATGAAAAAAGATAATGTGAAAATTTTAAAAAATTTATCTATACTTTTAAAAATGGGGAAAATATATGAAATAAGAAGTGTTATAATTCCCAATGTACTAAATAATGAAGATACAGTGAGAAAAACTTTGGATGTAATTAAAGGTAAAAATATAAGATACAAACTTATAAAATATAGAAATTTTGGAGTAAGAGAAAGTTGTAATTACCAAAGTCCAAGTGATAAAGAGATGCGGTATCTAAAGTGGATTTGTGAAGAAGAAGGAGTAGAAGTTGTTAGAGTATAAACAAGTTTATTAAGAAGTTGTTAAGGCAACTTCTTTTTTTACTAATTGGAGTTTTAATAAAGTAAGTAGGTTAGAAGTTTTATAATGTTTTATTAAATAATTGCAGGATAAATTTAATGAAATTAATTGAGTTTGCTTAATTCTGAGAAATTAATAAATCTTATTTAAGTTTTAAATTTAAAGAAGAGGTTTGAAATGTTGAAACCAACGTATAAGCTTTTAATTGTTGGAAAGTAGTTAAAAAATTAGAAATTAGAAGAGATACTTAGTAATTATTAAAGATGATAATATTTAAACTCTTTTTTAGGAAAAGATTTAAATAGATAAAAAAATAAAGTTGCTCATGAATAAGAGTTACTTACAATGACAACTTAAAAGTTGAATATGTTTTAAAAAAAATATATCAAAATGAATCAAGTTGTACAAAATACACATGTTACATTGACTATTGTTTATAGATATGGTAGGATAGGCTAGTAAAATACTAAATTCTGATAAGGATAACTTTATATTATAAAATGAGGAGTATGGCCATGTTAAATGCGATAAGTAAAATATTTGGAACAAAAAATGACAGAGAGCTTAAAAGAATTAGAAAAATAGTAAATGAAATTAATAAGCTCGAATTAGGAATGGAAGGTTTAACAGATGAACAATTAAAAAGTAAAACTGTTGAATTTAGAAGTAGATTAGAAAAGGGGGAAACTTTAGATGAAATTCTAGTAGAAGCTTTTGCTGTTGTTAGAGAGGCATCAAAAAGAACTCTAGGTATGAGACATTATGATGTGCAATTAATTGGAGGTATTGCATTGCATGAAGGTCAAGTGGCAGAGATGAAAACAGGAGAAGGAAAAACATTAGTTGCAACTTGTCCAGTTTATCTAAATGCACTTTTGCAAAAAGGTGTGCATGTAATCACAGTGAATGATTATTTAGCTACTCGTGATATGGAACTTATGGGTAGAGTATATAAATTTTTGGGGTTAACTGTAGGTGTTATTACAAATGGTATGCCACATCAAATGAGATATAGTTCATATAGAAGTGATATAACATATGGAACAAATAGCGAATTTGGTTTTGATTACTTGAGAGATAATATGGTTACGTCAGTAGAACAAAGAGTTCAAAGGGAACTTAATTATGTAATAGTCGATGAAGTGGATTCAATTCTTATAGATGAAGCTAGAACACCATTGATTATAAGTGGAGCAAGTGAACAAACTACAAAATGGTATAAAATATTTAATGATGTAGCAAAACAATTAACAAGAAGTTATAAAACAGAAAGCATCAAAGACCCTAAACAAAAAAGAGCTATGAACATACCTGATGAAGATTGGGGAGATTATGAAGTAGATGAAAAAGCTGGAAGTTTAGTACTTACTGAAAAAGGAATAAGGAGAGTAGAACAAATATTGAAAATTGATAATTTATACTCACCTGAAAATGTGGAATTAACTCATTATTTAAACCAAGGAATTAGAGCAAAAGAACTATTTAAGAGAGATAAAGATTATTTAGTAAAAGATGGTCAAGTAGTCATTATTGATGAATTTACAGGAAGAGCTCTTGAAGGTAGAAGATACTCTGAAGGATTACATCAAGCAATAGAAGCAAAAGAAGGTGTAAATATAGCAGGGGCTAACCAAACCTTAGCGTCTATTACACTACAAAATTATTTTAGAATGTATGAAAAATTATCAGGAATGACTGGTACTGCTGAAACAGAAGCAGCTGAATTTATGCACACATATAACTTAGGAGTTATGGTAATACCTACAAATAAGCCTGTTATCAGAGATGATAAAGAAGATGTTATTTATAAAACACATGCTGAAAAAATAAAGGCGATTGTAGAAAAAATAGATGAATTATATAAAAAAGGTCAGCCAGTTTTGGTAGGAACTATTTCTATTGCTAACTCTGAGATGTTGTCAGCTCAACTGAAAAGAAAAGGCTTACCACATAATGTACTTAATGCAAAATTTCATGCAAGAGAGGCAGAAATTGTAGCTCAGGCAGGAAGATTGGGTGCAATAACTATTGCTACAAATATGGCAGGTAGGGGAACAGACATTATGCTTGGAGGAAATCCAGAATTTCTTGCTAAAGATGAGATAGTTGTAACAGATTCTAACTATGAAGCAATATTGGAAAAATACAAAAAACAATGTGAAGAAGAAAAACAAAAAGTACTTGAAGCTGGAGGGTTGTTTATACTTGGAACTGAAAGACACGAAAGTAGGCGTATAGATAATCAACTTAGAGGACGTTCTGGTAGGCAAGGAGATCCGGGAGCATCAGAATTTTATCTTTCACTTGAAGATGAGCTTATGAGATTATTTGGAAGCGAAAGAGTAGCTGCTGTTATGACTAGACTTAATATGCCAGAAGGTGAGCCTATAACCCATAAACTAATATCTAAATCTATTGGGAAAGCACAAGGTAAAGTTGAAACTAGAAACTTTGGAATAAGAAAAAATCTTTTAGAGTATGATGATGTTATGAATAAGCAAAGAGAAGCTGTTTATAGTAGTAGAGATGCAGCCATAATGAAAGAAGACTTGAAAAAAACTATTCTGGAAATGTTAAGAGATGTGATAATTCTTGAGTCAAGAACCAAATTAAGTGGAGAAACTAATGGAGATTGGGATGTTGAAGGGTTACAAGAAAGAATACTAGAACTATATGAACACGAGATAAATATAGATGAAATTAGGAAGCAAACAGTAGAAGACGCAATAGAGATAATAATAAAAGAGCTTTTAGATAAATATGAAGAAAAAGAAAATTTATTTGGAAATGAATTGTTAAGAAAATTAGAAAAGTATATTTTATTGGAAATAACTGATAGTAGATGGAGGGAAAACCTAAGAACCTTGGATCAGTTAAAAGAAGGAATACATTTGAGAGCATATGGGCAAAGTAATCCATTAATACAATACCAACTGTTATCTTCTGAAATCTATGATGAAATGCTAGCTACAATTAGAGAAGAAGTAACTTCATTCTTATTTAAAATTAGAATTAGAGAAAAAGATGAAGAAGAAATAAATATGAATCACCAGAGAAATGAGAAGGTAAATTATATTCATGCAGACCCTAGTAAAACTGGAGGGGAAGAGAAACAAAGTCCAAGAACAAGTAATAAAATAGGTAGAAATGAAGAGTGCCCTTGTGGAAGTGGAAGAAAGTATAAAAACTGTTGTGGCAGATAAATTATAGTCAAACTGGATTCTTTTGAGTCAAGAGAGACTGGAGATAAACGATTACTTATTGTAATATTAAGTAATCGTTTTTTTATTTAATTTTGAAAATTTAATATTTTTTTCTTTATTTTGAAGAAAAATTTATGAAGTCTAAATTCCTTCTTAGAATCTATGTCCTTCTATACTGACAATTTCTTTAAATTCATACATGCAACTTGTGAGTAAGTTCCAGTATTATTTTTTTATTCTTAACAAAAGATTTTGTTAAAAAGTTTTAAATTATTATTTATATTAGTTATAAATTACTTCGCTTGCAAATTTTATACTTATTAATAGTAATAAATT
>CAZFBB010000135.1:0-7977 GCA_964517235.1 uncultured Fusobacteriaceae bacterium | reverse complement strand
TAGTTTTGTATGGAAACAAATTTTACAACATTTTAAGGCTGATGCCTATTTTTTTGAAAAAACGCACAAATCGAGTAATTAAATGTTTATTCAAAAATATTAATAAAATTTTTAAATGAAATAATTTTTTACAACTCTTATATAAAGATTAGTATAAAATTTAGAATAGTCAACTTATTTTGTGCTTATTGGTTTTTTGAACTTTATATAGATAAAAAAATTAACTAATATTAATTTTTACCTTGAGAAAGTTTAAAAAATAGTATATAATATAAAGGACAACATTGCCAAAAAAATGGACAAATACAGGGTTTAGACTACAATAGTAGTATGGAAGGAGAAAAAATGGACAAAGTAAATAAAAAAGGAATATTTAGCAAATTCCTTGATTTTGTAGAAAAAACAGGAAATAGGATGCCACATCCAGTAACGTTATTTTTACTTTTTAGTTTAGCAATAATAGTTATATCTGAAATTGCGACAAAAGCTGGAGTAGGAGTAGTAATCGAGACACTATTTAATAGATCAACAAAAGAAATGGAACATAATGTTTTAATAAGTGCAAAATCACTTATGAATAGTGAGGGGTTAAGATATATTTTTAATTCAATGACAAAAAACTTTACAAGTTTTGCACCTTTGGGAACTGTACTAGTGGCTATGATAGGAGTTGGAGTTGCAGAAGGGACAGGACTTATACAAGCATCACTTAGAAAGATGGTATTATCAACACCTAAAGGATTAATAACAGCAGTAGTGGTATTTGCAGGTATTATGTCTAATATAGCAAGTGACGCAGGATATGTAGTATTAGTTCCACTTGGAGCAGTAATATTTTTAAGTTTTGGAAGACATCCGTTAGCAGGATTAGCAGCAGCTTTTGCAGGTGTTTCTGGAGGATTTTCAGCTAATTTATTAGTTGGAACATTAGATCCATTACTTGGTGGTATAAGTACTGAAGCAGCAAGAATAATGGATTCGACATATACAGTACTACCAACAGCAAACTTTTATTTTATGTTTGTTTCTACATTTGTTATTACAATAGCAGGAACATTAGTAACGGAAAAAGTTATTGAACCAAGATTAGGTCAGTATAAAGGAAAAACAGATGCAGACATAAGTGAACTTAATAAAGAAGAAAAAAGAGGACTTTTATATGCAGGAATATCTTTAGTTGTCTTTTTAATAATAATGGCTTTATTAACTGTACCTCAAAATGGACTTTTAAGAGTGGATGGAGACATTAATGGATTTATTAATAATGGTTTAGTACCTTCAATTATGTTCTTCTTCTTAATTCCAGGTTTGTTTTATGGAATTGGAGCAAAAACTGTCAAAAATGATAAAGATATAGCTAAATTAATAGGACAATCATTAGGTACTATGGGTGGATACTTAGCTTTATCATTCGTTGCAGCACAATTTATTAATTATTTTTCATATACAAATCTTGGTACAATCCTTGCTGTGAAAGGTGCTGATGTACTTCAAGCAACAGGATTTACAGGATTCCCATTAATAATTGCATTTATATTTGTAGCAGGATTTATTAATTTGTTTATAGGTTCATCATCTGCAAAATGGGCAATTATGGCTCCAGTATTTGTACCAATGTTTATGAGATTAGGTTTTACACCTGAATTTACACAGGTTATATATAGAATAGGAGATTCAACAACTAATATTATTTCTCCTCTTATGGCCTATTTTGCTATAATAGTAGCTTTTGCACAAAAATATGATAAAGATACAGGTATAGGAACGTTAATATCAACAATGTTACCATATTCAATAGTATTCTTAATATCTTGGACAGCGTTATTATTAATTTGGTTCTTCTTAAAATTACCAATAGGACCTGGAATAGAAATGTTAATGTAATAAAATACAGCCTAGAGCTGTATTTTTTTTTGAAAAAGTTATTGTAATTACAATAGGATAAATGAGGGTTTTGCTTTACTTCTACTCTCAAAATATTTAACCTCATGGTTTCGTTTAGAAAAAAAATTACTTTTATCAAATAAAAATTTCTAATATATTTTTATATGTCCTAAATTATCAAATTAAATGCAATAATTATATATCTCATCCCAAAATGCCTTCCTAATATTCCATTTCTATTCTCATTTATTTTTTTCCCATAAGTGATAAGAGTTTTCTAGTTACTGTATCGTTTTCAAAATGCCCCACCTCTTCTCTATTATTATTTGCTTTTTGGAACCTTTCTTCTATAGGTCTTTTATTATTTATTTTTCATCTCTTTCACTGTATCCCTTAAATTTATACTTTCCCTTTTTAGATAAACTTTTCTCTAACTCAGTTGGAAAAATATCTTTGCCTCATAAATTATCCTTTTTGTCTTTGGTCAGACCCACACTTTATCAGATAATTTATTAGGTTTCTATTTTTTTTTGCATTTAATTATACAATTTAGGTATTTAAAAATCGGAGGAGCAACAATAGAAATAATCAAAAGTATATTAATTTTCAAATAGGAGTTGAAAGCTAAAATCGCTACAATTCAACTTTCTCCCAAGTAGAGGAGGGAGTTTTCTAGAAACAATCTAGATAAAAAATGGCAAAGGTATGCCATTTTAAATTTCTTTTTCTAATTTTTCAACTATTAATTTAGCTCTTTTTAATACAATTTCTCTAATATGCTTAGGTTTCTTTATAGTGACAAGATGTCCAAAACTAAGGAGTATAGAATATACCCATTCATCTTCACGATAATCTACTTCTACTCCATACTTCCCATTTTCAAGTTTTATAATGCTATCATTTGGAAAATAATAATCTAATTTGGTAAAAGCTTCAGGTTCAAAAACTAAATCTAAGTGTACTTCCTTTCCTTGCCACTTGTTAATAGGTTCAAAAGTTCTTTTTACAAATATTTCCTTTGTAATAGAAAGATTTTGTACTCTAACAAGTCTAAATCTTCTAAATCCAACTTTATCTCTCGAATATCCATCAAGATACCAAACACCATTTTTTAGCAATAATTTATAGGGTTCAACATCTCTTGCATTCTTTTCTCCTTTATTATTTATATAGTCGAATTTAATTATACAAGAATTTTCTATAGCTTCTTTTATTAATTTTAGCTCTTCATTAATCTTATTTGTATTGTAGTTGTCAAAGTCTATATAAACTGGACTTTCAGTTGAATCTTTACCTATATGACTAAGTTTATCATTTATACTTTTAAGATTGTCGTCTTTCCAAATTTTATCTAGATTTGCCATTAAATCCTTTAAAAAAGAGGTTTCACCGCGAGTAAAAAAACTCTTATCAAGAGTATAATCTTCTAAAAGTTCATAACCTCCTCTTTGACCTTGAAAAGAAACAATAGGAACTCCTGCACGTGCAAGTAACTCCATATCTCTTTTTATAGTTCTAGTAGAAACTTCATAGTGTTCAGCCAAATCTTTTGTATTAAGCCTCTTTTTGTTTAATAGTAACATAATAATTCCAAGAGCTCTTTCCATCTTCATATTTATCACCATTCTTTATTTAATAGTTATCTATTTAAATTATACGACTATTATAAACAAATTCAACATTAATATTATCCAGTTTTACTAAAAATTAATTTGACAAATATTTTGATATTCAATATAATAAGACAAAACAATAATATAAGGAGTAAAGATGAAGAAGAGATACTTGTTTGTTATACTAATCATTTTGTCTGTAATTTCATTATCAATAGGTTCTAGCAAAGTTAGTTTATTAACTTTTATACAAAATCCAAACAAAGCAAACTTAATAATATTTACAAGTAGAATACCAAGACTTTTAGCTCTAATCCTATCTAGTTTGGGCTTATCTATTGCTGGAATGATATTTCAACAAATTAGTAGAAATAAATTTGTAGCACCTAGTACAGCGGCTACTTTAGATGGAGCAAAATTTGGTTTAGCTTTGTCATTTATTTTATTATCAAAATCAAGTGTATTTATAAAATCATTATTAGCATTTTTCTCTTCTTTGCTAACTACTTTTTTATTTGTAGAATTAACTTCTAAAATAAAGTTTAAAAGAGGTATATATATTCCTTTAATAGGAATAATGTTGGGATATTTTATCAATGGAGCTACGGTTTTTATTGCTTTTAGATTCGATATTATGCAAAGTTTAAGTACATGGTTTTATGGAGATTTTTCAAAGATTATCAAGGGACAATATGAACTATTGTATGTTGCAATTCCAATATTTATAGTAACAATTTTGTATCTGCATAAATTTACAATTATATCTTTAGGTAGAGATTTTTCTACAAATTTAGGTGTTGATTATAAAGAAATTGTAAATATAGGACTTGTTATAATTGCACTTCTTTCATCCTTAACAGTCATTATTGTAGGGAATATACCATTTTTAGGACTTATAATTCCAAATATAGTAAGTATTTATTATGGTGATAATTTAAAGGAAACAATAAAAGTGATAATGTTGATAGGACCTATA
The DNA here is from genome assembly GCA_964517235.1 of uncultured Fusobacteriaceae bacterium. GTDB lineage: Bacteria > Fusobacteriota > Fusobacteriia > Fusobacteriales > Fusobacteriaceae > CAZFBB01. The sequence continues at coordinate 3,504 of CAZFBB010000135.1, read as the reverse complement.
TTTATTATTGCATGTGACATAATCGGGAGGCTTATTATATTTCCATATGAACTACCCATAGGATTAACAAGTGGTGTGATTGGAGCAATAATCTTCTTAGTAATACTAGTAAAGGAGCAAAAATGAATAAGAAAGAGATAAGTTTAATAGTTTTATTAATATTAGTAACTTTAATATATTTATTTTGGGGATTAACACTAAGAAATTACTCTTTTTTTCTTGGAAGAAGAATACCAAAAATAATAGTTATGTATATGCTAGCTTTAGGGATAGGAACAAGTACTTTAATATTTCAAACTATTACAATGAATAGAATTTTGACTCCAAGCATACTTGGTATAGATGCTATATTTTTAGTTTTTAATGTGTCTTTGGCATTTTTATCTATAAATTTAATAAAGATAATTTCAAATCCATATTTATATTTTATATCATCATCTTTATTTACGATAATAGTTACACTTTTAATTTTTAAATCTATTTTTCAAAGGGAACATATAAATATACAAAAAATTGTTCTTATAGGAATAGTAATAGGAACTATGCTTAGATCAGTGGCAACACTACTTCAAATAGCTATGGATCCTAATGAATTTAATTTAATAAATGACCTCGCTTATGCAAGTATAAATAGTGCTAATACAACACTTATTTATTTTGTTCTGCCATTACTCCTACTTATTATTGCTTATTTTTTATACAGTAATAAAAAATTGGATATTATATTACTTGGAAGAGAACAAAGTATTAATCTTGGACTAAACTATGAAAAACTAAGTAAAAGATATTTATTGTTAATTGCAGTGTTAATATCAATAACAACTACTTTGGTAGGACCAATTACATTTTTTGGTATAGTAATTGTTAATATTGCAAGGGAAATAACAAATAGCTATAAACATAGTGATTTAATAGTATTAACTATGCTTGTTGGCGCTTTTATTCTAGTATTTTCTCAATTTTTACTTGAAAGAATCTTAAAGTTTTCAATGCCAGTAGGTGTACTTATTAGTTTTTTAGGTGGTTTTTATTTTTTATATATACTTGTAAAGGAGAGCAAAAATGTATAAAGGTTTAGATATAAATAAAGAGTTTAGAGAGTTTAAAGCTCTTGATAATATAGATGTAGAGATACCAGAAGGAAAGCTTACATGTATAATTGGTCCAAATGGAGCAGGGAAAAGTACATTATTAGGAGTACTTTCGAGAATATTAAGGGCAGATAGTGGAAAAGTTATTTTAGAAGATAAAGAGATGAATAATTGGGAAAATAATGAGTTGTCAAAAAAAATAAGTATTATGAAGCAACTTAATAATATAGATATTAGGCTAACTATCTATGATTTAGTTTCATTTGGAAGATATCCATATTCAAAAGGAAAGCTTTTGATAGAAGATGAAAAAATAATAAAAGAAGCACTAGAGTACACAGATTTATATGAGATAAAAGATAAATATTTAGATGAGTTGTCAGGTGGACAAAAGCAAAGAGCTTATATATCTATGGTTTTGGCTCAAGATACAAAATATATTTTGTTAGATGAACCACTTAATAACTTGGATATAAAACATATTTTGGAAGTAATGCATCTACTAAAAAAACTAGTTGAAGAAAGGGAAAAAAGTATAGTAATAGTTGTGCATGATATCAATATAGCAAGTACTTTTGGAGACTTTATAATAGCGATGAAAAGAGGGAAATTAATAGCTAGTGGGAAACCAGAAGAGATTATTAACAAAGAAGTATTATATAAAATCTATGATATAGATTTTCGTATAGAAAAATTAAATAACAAACTAATTAGTTTGTACTACTAGGAGGAAATGATGAAGAAAATTTTAGTTTTGTTTATGTTAATCGTGGGGAGTTTATTTGCTCATAAACCAATTACTGTAGAGCATGAATTGGGAAAAGCAACTATTAAGTCAAAACCACAAAGGGTTGTAATATTTGATTATGGATTACTTGATATTGCTCAAGAATTAGATGTAAATGTTGTTGGTGTAATAAAATATCTTTTACCTGATTTTTTAGCTGAGTATAAAAAAGATAAATATAGAGATATTGGAACATTTTTTGAAGCAAATTTTGAAGAGATTTTTGAGTTAGAACCAGATTTGATATTAATCTCTGCAAGACAAAGTAGAATTTATCATGAATTAAATAAAATTGCACCTACTATTTACCTAAATACTTGGGGGCCAACATATTTTGAAGATTTAGAGAGAAATGCAACTATAATGGGTGAGATATTTGAAAAGGAAAAATACGTTAAAGATAGGCTAGAAGGAATATTTGAAGATGTAAAAAATCTTAAAAGAGAAGTGGGAAGTAGAAGAGGAATTGTACTTGCTACAAATGGGCCAGATTTGGCAGTATATGGAGCAGAATCAAGATTTGACCAAGTTTATTCAGAATTTGGTTTTGAACCAGCAGATGAGAAAATACCAGATTCTACACATGGAAATAAAGTTTCATTTGAATATATTTATGAAATTAATCCAGAATATATTTTTGTTTTAGATATGAGCCAATTAGGTGGGGACAAGAAAAGTGCAAAGGAAGTTTTAGATAATGATATTATGAAAAATGTAAAAGCATCAAAGAATAATAATATAACTATTTTAAACATTCCAGCTTGGTATTTGGCAACTGGTGGATTTGATGCAACAGATATTATTATAAAAGATATAAAAGATACTATAAAATAATTTTAAGGGAGCTTTCTCAGAGGGGAGCTCTTTTTTTATATAAATTGTTTTAAAAAAACTCCTGTGTATATATTTATGTGGGAGATAAATTAAAAAGGTTTTATTTTAACATTTTCTTAAGAATTCCTGAAAAAAAATTAATACGTTGTATAATAAAACTTTTAAGTTTAGGATATTTTTAATTAAGAATGACTAACTTTGATACATAAGACTTTTGCTCATGTGATATATATATAATCATTTTCTTAATTAAAGAATTAAATTATAGAAAAATAAAGAAAAATCAACTATTTGCGTTAATCAACCTAAAGAATTAATGTTTTTAAAAAAAAGATAAATTCAATCTATCAAGTAAAACCTATTTTGTTTGTGGTAGGCTAAAACAAGACCTCGAATTATTAGAGAGGGTATCTACTTGTAAGTATGGTCAGTTAATAGATAGAGATTTGAATATAAGTATAAATATAAAAAATCAAGGTAGATTGTTGTTAAAATATTAAATATAAATAGTGTAGAGCTTACTCCTAGAGCCATTGAATTCTACATCCCAATAAACCTACTCAAAATCCTTTATATAGGTTTGGTAGGGAGCATGTCATAATTAAGGTAAACATAGTATTTTATAGATTAAATTATTTTTAAATTTAATAAATTTATTATAAATTTATTTTTTAAAAAATTAGATTTTTAAGCAAAAAAGAAAGAGAGATTGTAGACAAATAAAATTTTCTTAAAAGAGGTTTTATTTGTTTTTTTATTTAGATGTACCTATATAAGAAATTTAGATTAAGT
>CAZFBB010000134.1:0-7996 GCA_964517235.1 uncultured Fusobacteriaceae bacterium | reverse complement strand
CCAAAAAAACTAAGTTTGGAAAATTAAAAATTGATAAAGAGCAATTAGTTAAAAAGAAATATATTGGTATTAAAAATCCATTAGGTTATATAACTGGTCCAGAAATTTGGAATAAATTAAATCTAACAACACAGATAGGTAAAAGAAAATGGATTGCACAATCTACAGGTAGAAAAAAAGAAATTGATGATTTAAATATAGTTATAGTAAAAGCAAAAGCAGAAATTAGAGATGATAATGTTCATATTTTACAGTTTCTAGATGCTCTTGATCAAATTGATTATATACCAGATACAAACGAAACAGATATCATTTTAAACCTTAAAGAACACTATATAAATAATTTTACTATAGAAGAACGTATCCATAGTTTTAAATATGTTGAAAAATATAAGTATAAAGTAAAAGTATTACTTGGATTTATTGCTTCAGAGATAAAAAATGAGTATTTTGATGTGTTTTTACATGATTTCTATAAGAAAACTAAAGCTAGAAATAGAGTTAAAACAAATATAGATTTGAGTAAATTTGAAATTAAAAATGAATGGAGTGCTTTACTTGAAATTACATGAAAATAAAGAAGATTTTTTAGATTTAATTGCATTGGTTTCAGAATATTATAATCTTAGTCCGGCTATTATAGAAAAAGACTATTGGGTTACAAAATCTTTATATCTATTATCAAAAAGTGAAGCGAAAGACTATGCTATTTTTAAAGGAGGGACTTCTTTAACTAAATGTTATAAAGATTTAAAACGTTTTTCTGAAGATATTGATATTGGAGTATTAAAAAAAGGACTGAGTAAAAGAGCAATTAAAAAAAGGATGAAAGAAGTCGAGACTGTAATGAAGGATAGCACTTTTGAAATGGTTAAAAAGTATGCTGATAATGAAGATTGCAGAGAAAGCGAATTTAAATATAATTCATTATATAAAAATAATTTGAGCGAATTACATAAGCATATTCGATTTGAGATAATGAGTTTTTTAGAACCAATTCCTTATACAACTAAAACAGTGACTTCATTTATTCAAGATTATTTATATGAAAAGAATTACTTGGATGCTATTCAAGATAATAATATGGAGAGATTTGAACTCAATGTTCTTTCCATAAGTAGGACGTTATTAGAAAAAATTGTTTCATTAGTTAGAATGTCATATGAAGATAATTTTATTGAATTAAAGAAAAAAACAAGGCATTTATATGATGTTCATATGCTTTATAATTTAACAGAAGATTTTTTCTTAAACAAAGAAGAACTTCTTAAACTAGTCGAAACTGTTAAGACATTTGAAGAAAAAAGTCAGTTTGGGGAAAAATATCCTTCAAATAAAAAATGGTATGAATCTAATTTGATTAAAATTTTAGGTAAGTCTGAAATAAAGAAAGCATATGAAGAAGTATTTGGAAAAGAATTTGTATATGGAGATTTGCCAAATTTTGAAGATGTTATTGAAACTTTTAATAAATTATTTTCTACTTTTAAAGAATTGGGAATTTGATTTTAAAATTATTTTCTATGGAAAAAAGCAGGGAAATTTAATCCCTGCTTTTAATAGCTCAGACTCTTCCCTAAATGCTTTTACATAATAGAATTAAAATTAGTTGTTCTTGATTAGGATGTATATATTCTAATTCCATGAGGAAAAGGAAAAGTGCAGTTGGAAAAAGTAAAGGTGTACTTAATGCAGTAAAAAAGTGGCAATAGAACCAAAAAGGTTATTACCTGTTGCTTAAAATGGAGCTATGTTATTTTCTAATTTAAATTGACAATTCAGGAATACAAAATACATAATCATATCTTTTAACTTGCCATTTATGATTTGGAGTATAATCTATTTTCTCTTTAAATTTTTTCATATCATCCACATTAACCATAAAAATACCTAAAAATCAATAGAGAAAAAAATTGTAATATCTAATTAAAAAGACTTTATTAAAACTAATTATAGCTTAGGTTAAACTTAAATCTTCGTATTCACTACATCTTAGCATTATGTTCATTATATTTTTCATTTCGTTTGGAGCAGTTTCTACGCACTCTATATTATGTGCTTCCATAAAATCGAAAATAAGGGTATCTCTGGACTTCTTAGGGCTATCTGAACCATTATTTATAGGGATAACTTTTATATCTACATTCTTATCTATAACTTGATTCTTAACTTCAACATTACTTTTATTATTCTTTAAAGATTGATTTTCTTGAGGTTTAATAGTATTAACTCTATTCTTAGGGGTATTCTTAAGGATTTGTCTCATATAACTAGCAATATTTTTAGCATTATTACCAACAGCTTTTTTATAGGCATCACGGATTACTTCAAGTTTATAACTCATAGCAAATTCACTAATAAAGCTTTTATCAAAATCCCCTATATGAGTCTCAAATATATTTAATAGTATCTTAGGGTTAACTAAATAATTTTTCTTCAGGTCAGAGTCAGAAAAAGTTATTCCTCTGTTTTTCTCTGATTCTTTTTTAATTGATTTTTTTTCTCTGATTCTTTTTTGTGTGAATATGATTCACTACCCTTATGAACATAATTCACTACCCCCTGTGAATATGGTTCATTACCCTTGTGCATGTCATTCACTACCCCATATTCATTAGTTAAATCAACTATTTTATAAATATTCGACTCATTTATTTTCTTCTCTCCATCAAATCTAAGAATCTTCATTAAAACTCTTGTTTTAACAAAATCCTTAATAACAGCCATAACTTTTCTAGGAGAACATCTAGCATATTTTCCAATTGTTTTATAACTAGGGTAGCAATATCCATCTCTATTTCCCATTTTGACTATGACATTGTAAACTGCAATATGATATGCACTTGGAAATCTTTCAAAATTGTCTATTACTATATTTTCTACTTTATAGAACTTATCTGTTCTTTCATCTTTGATACCTATTTCTTTTAAATATTTTTTTTGAACCATTCTAATCCTCCAGTAATGTATTTTATAGCAATCATTTATTTTTTTGATTAACCTATTTTTTATTATTCATTCTCTCTAATTGTTTTTAGATAAATAGACTAACACATTTTTTAGAGGTTCCTTTTTTTTTGAATATTTTTGCTTTTAACAAAAATGAAATACTTTAATATTTTTACGTAATTGAGTGTTGATTTTGATAAATTAAGGAAATTTGAACCCAAAGTGGTTAAGTACTCTTTGGAGGGATATAAGTATTTTAAAGATAATAGAAAAGATAATTTCTCCTGGATTAGAATTAGAGATGAACAATTCTTTAAAGAACTTAAAATAGGTGTGAACATAAAAAATACCCAACACATTAACTATTGCATATTAGACATTACTATAGGAGGAGAGAGTAATCTTTATCCATTTACAGTAGAGTCTTTTAATAAAAGATTAGTTGATATTAAAGATTACTTAAAAGTATATTATGGAATAACAGTGGACATGGAAAATATTAAGTTTAGAAAATTAGAACTAAATATCAATATAGAACTAGATAGCTCCTTTTGTGAGTACGCAAGTTGCTTAAATACTTTAATATCATTTGTACCCAAAAGATATAAAAGAAAAAAGGTTGAGAAAGGTAGTAAGAATAAGTGTGGCTATTTTGTTGCAATAAATAAAAGCATTGAATTAAAAATATATGATAAAAGGGAGCAATTAAGAAAAGAATCTGGTATTGAATATGATAAAGATACTCTTAGATTAGAGTATACACTTAAGACTCCAGAAAAAATAAAGTCACCTCTAGGTAGTAACAAAGTAAAACTTTTAACAAGTAAAGGTATAAAAGATTTTTTGAGAAAGCAGGTAGAAAAAGATTTAAATAAAACATATCTTAAGCATAAAGAGAATTCAATAAAAGATATAAAGAGATGGCTAAAAGAGTGCCAAGGAGAAAAGCAATGGAGAAAAACTTTTATTAATAAATTATCAGCCTATTCCAGTTGCAACATTGCTAAGAATAACGTAGTTCTTATAGACATTGAATGGATTAAACCTTATTTAAAAAAGGTTGATTCAAAAAATCTTATTAGAAATTATCAAAGTATAGTAGAGCATTATACCATTCTCCATTAACACGATTCTTTTTAAATTTACGGTGTACCTCTTTCTCTATCTTATAAGCATTAGATATTGTTGCTGTAAGATAGACTGTTTCTAGTTGAACACCACTTCCTGTTTCTAAAGCTTTTTTACGCTTCATTACATTGCTTGAAACACCTACCTTTATAAAATCTGTTATAGGGTTTTGAAGAAGATATACTTTACTTCTGTGAGAGTTCTTTTGAGGTATATACTCTTGAATTATATTTGAGTAAGCGATTCTTTTTAAATAACTATTAACTTGGTTAAATTCATTGAGTATAGTCTTTAAAGAGTTAGTAATAACATCTACCTCAGCTCTGGTAAGAGATGTATCAAAGTTTATTAAGTCAAAAACAAACATAGTTAACCCTTCCCCATCAATATGCATTAGTTTTGTTTGGAACTCTAAATAATACGCTTTACCTAAAGAATCTATCTGTCCTATCAAACCATATTTTGTAATGATTTTAGCAGCTTCCTTAAAAAATTTATTATACATAAAACCTCCAGATATATGTAGTGAGAATGAAATAGTATTATGGATAAGACCAATATAAATGAAAGAATAATAAGATAATAGCCATTCTCTATTAAATGATACTATAAAAAATGAATTCTTTGAATTAATAGTGTAACATAATCGAAATACATCATTACGGTAACCGTAAACATATGATACATATAGGTACAGAATTCCTTTATTATCAAAGGTTAATATGCGTAATGTGATGTTACGGTATTCGTTATATAGTGTTACGCATATAAAAATATGGAAGAAGTTATTTTATTAATTTCAAATTGATAATAAGCAGGAATCACATAAAAAATACTAATAAAGGAGTGTAAATACAAAGTTTTCGACTTGTGCAATTTTCATTGAATTTACGCTCCCTTATTGATTTAGACTACTTATTTTACAAACACATCAAGCATTCCTTTCCTAGAAATATCACCTTCTCATAAACCCAGAATCTTTTCAATTGTACCTTTTTATTTATTCGCTTTTCTTTACTAACTCAGCACTACTATACCAACTCTCCATAGCATTTTAAAGGGGGAATAATATTATTCCAAAGATAATATCAAATTAAAAACAAGTAGAACTAATTAAGCCTCTCCAACTAGATAAAAAACCTAATATTACCAAGAATGCAACTAAATTTACTGAGGAACAGATACTAAAAGCGATGAATCGTGCCAAAGGAGACAACTTGTCTCTAGGTTTTTTAATGGAACTAAGAACCCCTAGTAAAAGTATATTTATCCAAATAATAAAGAACTATATTGAGTAGGGACGTATGGATATACGCCCTTTTTATATGCTATTTCTCCCCCTTTTGTAGGATGCAGATTCTATATTTGCCCAAGTCCTAAATATATTACTTTTCCTCTCCTTTCATCTCCATATCTATGTAAATATTCTCCTTTCCTATAATATTTCGTTACAAAACTTATAAGTCCTCTACAAGTCTTTATCTACATGTGGTATACTTAATATAGAAAAAATTAAGGAGTTGATAATATGGCAGCATTGGGTTTTGAAGAAAAACTATGGCAAGCAGCAGATAAAATGAGAAACAATATGGATCCAGCAGAATACAAGCATATAGTATTAGGATTGTTATTTTTAAAATATATTTCAGATAGTTTTGAAGAAAAGTATAAAGAACTTGTAGAAGAAGGGGAAGGTTTTGAAGAAGATAGAGATGAATATATATCAGAAAATATCTTCTGGGTTCCACAGATTGCAAGATGGTCAAATATAAAAGATAATGCAAAGAAAAAGAGTATCGATTTAGGAAATGAAAAAACAGGAGATATTGGAAACTTAATAGATACAGCTATGGTAGCAATAGAGAAAGAGAATAAAACTCTAAAGGGTGTTTTAAATAAGAACTATGGTAGACCAGATATAGATAAAACTAGATTAGGAGAGCTTATCGATATTATCTCAGGTATAAATGCAGGAGATAAAGAAAGTAGAAAAAACGATGTGCTTGGAAGAGTATATGAATACTTCCTAGGAAGGTTTGCAGGAGCAGAAGGAAAAGGTGGAGGAGAATTTTATACTCCAAAATCTATAGTAAAAACTATGGTAGAGATGTTAGAACCATATAAAGGAAGAGTATATGATCCTTGTTGTGGTTCTGGAGGTATGTTTGTTCAGTCAGAAACATTTGTTGAAACACATTCTGGAAAGATAGGAGATATATCTATCTATGGTCAAGAGAGTAACCCTACTACTTGGAGATTATGTAAGATGAACCTTGCAATAAGGGGAATAGAAGGAAACCTTGGACAGCACCATGCAGATACTTTCCATAATGATATGCACAAGTCCTTAAAGGCAGATTATATCTTAGCAAATCCACCATTTAATATTTCCGATTGGGGTGGGGAGAAGATTACAGAGGATATTAGATGGAAGTATGGAACTCCTCCAAATGGAAATGCAAACTATGCTTGGATACAGCATATGCTTTACCACTTATCGCCAAATGGAATAGCTGGTGTAGTATTAGCTAATGGATCACTTAGTTCCAACACTTCAACAGAAGGGGATATAAGAAGGAATATAGTAGAGGATGATATGGTTGATTGTATTATAGCAATGCCTCCAAGTCTATTTTATTCAACAGGTATACCTGTATGTATATGGTTCCTTAATAAAAATAAGTCAAATTCAAAGTATAGAGATAGAAAAGGGGAAACTCTATTTATAGATGCTAGAAAAATGGGTGAGATGGTAACAAGAAAATTAAGAGAATTAACAGATAAAGATATAGAAAAAATATCAGAAACATATCATAATTGGAGAAATTTAGATGGAAATTATGAAGATGTACAAGGATTCTGTAAATCGGTAAATCTAGATGAGATAAAGGAACATGAGTATATATTGACACCTGGTAGATATGTAGGTATAGAAGAGGTAGAAGATGATGGCATTCCATTTGAAGAAAAAATGGGGGATTTAACTAGCCAATTAGCAGAGCAGTTTGCAAAATCCAGAGAACTAGAAGATAGAATTAGAAAGAACTTAAAGAGCATAGGTTTCGAGGTATAGTAGATGGATAAAAGTTTAGATTTTCAAAACTTAATTACTTCAATTACTAACATAGATAAAACATTTACTATTCAGGCAAAACGAGCTGTTAATATAAACCTCACCTTGAGGAACTGGTTTATTGGAGCATATATTCATGAGTATGAACTTAAAGGAACTGATAGAGCAGAGTATGGAGAGGGACTCCTAAATAATCTTTCTAAAAAATTAAAGAATATTAGTAATTGTAATCAAAGGCAATTATATAGATACTTAAGATTTTTTAAATTTTATCCTCAAATAGTGGGTACAGTGTCCCCAAAGTTTGAGAGCCTATTAAATAATCTAATTTTGGATAAAGAAGAAATAATGGGTACAGTGTCCCCAAAATTGCAGATAGATTCAAAAAATATCATTAAAAATCTTTCATACAGTCATTTTGATTTGATTGTAGATATTGATGATGAAACAAAAAGAACATTTTATTTAGTAGAAGCAATAAATAATAATTGGTCAGTTAGGGAGTTGAAGAGACAGATAACCAGTCTTTATTATGAAAGGTCAGGGTTTTCAATAAATAAAGAGAAATTATCAGAACTGACAAATAAAGATACAGAGAAAGAAAAATTTGAAATAAATATAAAAGACCCTTATGTTTTTGAGTTTTTAGGATTAAAGGCTAAAGAGGTAATGAGCGAATCACATTTGGAAGATGAGCTTATAAATAACCTTCAAGAATTTTTATTGGAACTAGGTCATGGTTTTTGTTTTGAAGCAAAGCAAAAGAGAATATTGATAGGAGATAAGCATTATTTTGTAGACTTGGTTTTTTACCATAGGATTCTAAAGTGCCATGTTTTAGTAGAG
>CAZFBB010000133.1:0-8394 GCA_964517235.1 uncultured Fusobacteriaceae bacterium | reverse complement strand
TTTCAGGCTAAAGACAAATAAAATTTCTTAACAAAGAAGTTTTATTTGTTTTTTTTTAATCTACCTATATAAAAAATTTAGATTAATTTGAAGCTGTTTTAAGCTTCTAAAGGGAACGTTTTGAAATTTATTAGCTATATTGGTTCCTTTAACTAATCTTTAATTTTTACTAAATAAAACTTTAAAAATTTTGTATACTAAAATTACTTTTTATTAACACTTCCACCAAATATTCCATATATTATCTCCAATTTAACAATAAAATAATTTTACTTTTATAATTTTATTTATTATTTTAAATAAAAATACTTTGTATTTCAAAATAATTCTTGATTTTTATAATAGGCTAATGTATACTATAATTAAATGCGAATAATTTGCATAAGGAGGTATATATGCGTTGGACACCCTTAAGACAAGAAATCTTTGAATTAGTTAAAGCTATGGGTAAACCAATTAATGCTCATACTATTGATGAGAAAATCAAAAACTTTGACCTTAGTAATATCTATCGGTCATTAAATTGCTTAGAAGCAGAGGGTTATATAGCAAGTGTGGCAATAAAAGGAACTAGTTATTATTTTATTGGTGCTGGTCACTTCCTCTATTGCAAAACTTGTAAAGAATTAAAGGAATTTAACAAATGTGTAGGTAGTAGCCTAATAGAGTCATTAGAAAGTGAACATGATTTTAATATAACTAACCATACTCTCTTGTTTGAGGGGCAATGTAAAAGATGCAAAGGAGATTAAGATGAAAAAGTTATTTACATTAATATTTTTATTAAACGTTTTTGTTGCTAATGGAAAAGATAAGTTGGAAATTGTAACAACAAACTTTCCTAACTACGAATTTATACGTGAAATAGGAGGAAATAAGGTAGAAGTAAAACTTTTATTACCTTTTGGTATAGAACCTCATTCCTATGAACCTAGTCCAAAGGATATAGTAAATATTAATAAAGCCGATTTATTGGTATATACCAATGAAAAAATGGAACCTTGGGTAGAAAAAGTTGAAAAAAGTTTAAAGGTTGAAACTCTCAATATTTCTAAAAACCTCCATCTAGAAGAAGGAAGTTGTAATCATGAAGAGCATGACCATGAAGAAGATTATCACCATTATGATACAGATAAACATAACGAACATACTCATTCTTTTGATCCACATGTTTGGACAGATCCACTTTTGGTATTGGAAATTGTTAATACTATTATTGAAGAATTGAGCCATTTAGATCCTGTAAATAAAGACTATTATACAGAAAATGGAAGTAATTTTAAGGAAGAAATTAATAAACTACATAATGAACTAAAGGAATTAGTTCATCACTCAAAAAAGAATACTATAGTATTTACAGGTCACTCAGTTTTTGGATATTTTTCAAAAAGATATCATATTGAATTTGTAAGTCCATATAAAAGTTTTTCTCCTAATAGTGAACCAAGTGCAAAAGATGTAGCAAGCCTTAGAAATTATATTAAAGATAAACATATTGAATATATTTATTATGAAGAATTAGTATCGCCTAAAATAGCAAATTTATTAGAAAGGGAACTTTCAGTTAAAACTTTATTATTACATGGTATTCATAATATTAGTAAAAAAGAGTTTAACGAAGGAGTTACTTACCTTACTTTGATGAAGGATAATATAGAAAGGTTAAAATTAGGTCTTAAATATGAAAGATAAAATTTTAGAAGTAAAAAACCTAAGTGTAGACTATGGAAAATACAATATACTTCAAAATATAACTTTTAATATGAATAACGGCGATTACGTAGGAATAGTTGGACCAAATGGTGCAGGGAAATCTACACTTATAAAAGCCATATTAAATTTAATTTCTTGTCAAGGGCACATAAATTATAATATTAAAAAAAATGAAATAGGCTATTTGCCACAACTTCATGAAGCTACAAACAAGCTTTTTCCTGCTACAGTTAGGGAAATAGTCGCAACTGGATTAATTAGTCGTAAAACTTTTCCACGTCTTATAAAAAAGGAAGATAAACTAAGAGTAGAAGAAGTCCTTAAAAAATTAAATATAATAAAACTTGCAGATAAAAGAATAGGAGATTTATCAGGTGGACAAAATCAAAGAGTTTTGTTATGTAGAGCTCTTGTATCAAATCCTAAATTGCTTATACTCGATGAACCTACAAGTGCCTTAGATCCACAAGTAAGAGAAGAATTTTATACTCTTTTAAAGGAATTAAATGAACAAGATAAATTAAGTATAATCTTTATTTCCCATGATGTCGCTACTATTAATAAATATGCAAATAAGATGTTGTATCTTGACAAAAAATTAATATTTTTTGGTAATAACAAAGAATTTTGTGAATCTAAAGAGATGACTGCTTACTTTGGGCATTTGTCACAACATCAAATTTGTTGGAGGCATAAACATGGATATAATTAATGAAATACTAGAAGCTTTAGCACAAGGATTTATACAAAAAGCTCTTATTAGTGGAATCTTTATAGCAATTAGTGCATCTGTACTTGGAGTTTTTTTAGTGTTAAAGAATATGTCTTTAATCGGAGATGGATTAGCACATGTTAGTTTTGCTGCAATTGCATTAGGACTTTTATTTTCAGAGGAGCCTTTGTTATTATCTATACCACTTGTTATTCTAGCTAGTTTTTTAGTGCTAAAATTAAAGGAAAAGGCTAAAATTAATGAAGATTCTACAATAGGAATGTTATCCTCTTTCTCAATGGCTTTGGGAATAATAATAGTTTCTGTTGCAAAAGGTTTTAATATAGATTTGTTTAGTTATTTATTTGGAAGTATTTTATTTATAAGTAATAGTGAACTTATTATATCTATATTAGTTTCTTTATCAATAATTATAGTTATTAATCTATTTTATGAAGAACTTTTTGCTATTAGTTTTGATGAAAATTTTGCTAAAGTAAATGGGATAAGTGTAGAAAAGATAAATTATTTATTATCTTTGCTTACGTCTATAACTATTATTTTAGGAATTAGAATAGTAGGAACTCTTTTAATATCAAGTTTAATAATATTTCCTAGTATTAGTGCTTTACAATTAAAAAAAGGATTTAAATCAACATTAATTTTTTCAAGTATATTTGCATTTATATCTGTTTTTATAGGCATACTTGCATCTTATGTTTTTGATATTCCAAGTGGTGCTACAATAGTTGTTACAAATTCAATAATTTTTATATGTACAATACTCTTAAATAAAATCAAAAATTAAATTTATGCAATTTAATTAATATAAAAGGGACTTTGATAAAATAACTATAACTACAAAGTCCCAAGAAATATTTTATTTATTTTTAATTTTTTTGATAAAATTATTTAATAAAGGATTTGAAAAATTTACTTTACCTTTTCAATCTTTTTCTTATAAAGATATGCTTTTTGCTGATAATATATTTTTCTTAATAGAAAATTTTTTTAATACTTCATCGGAAACAGCATTATCAATATTTAACAACATTACTGCTTTATCTCCTTTAATTTTTCTACCAACATGCATAGTTGCAACATTTATTCCCGCATCTCCTACTAATAGTCCCACTTCACCTATTACACCTGGTACATCATTATTATTAACATATAATATATGCTCTTCTGGCTTTACATCTACTTCATATCCATCTATCTCTACTAATTTACCTTCTCCATTTGAAGCTAGAGCTCCTTGTAGGGTAAAGTCTTCATTTTTTTCGTTTGTAATAGTAACTTTAACCAAATTTGCATAATCATTATAATATTCTTCATATGAGTTTTCAACAATTGCAATACCAGATTTTTCTGCAATTAATTTTGCATTAATATAATTTACATTTCCATCTTGAATAGGAGTTAACAAACCTTTTATAAATGATAAACCTATCATACTTGTATCTTCTTTTGAAATTTCACCCCAGTATGATATTTTAACCATTTTTACTTTGGTTCTTTCTAATTGATAATAAATTTTACCAAGTCTTTCCATTAACTCTATATAAGGTTTTAATTTATTCATCTCTTCTTTATTCAGTGAAGGTAAATTAAGAGCTGTTGTTACAATTTCTCCCTTTAGTCCTGCAAGTACTTGCTCAGCAATTACCTTTCCCACATTTTGTTGAGCGTCCCTTGTATTTGCTCCTATATGAGGAGTAACTGTCACATTCTCAAATTCATATAATGGTGAAAAAGTTCTTGGTTCTTCACTATGTACATCTAAACCAAAACTAGCAATTTTGCCAGATTTTAATCCCCTATATGCTGCTTCTTCATTTACTAATCCACCCCTAGCAGCATTTACAATTCTAACACCTGTTTTCATAAGCTCTATTTCTCTGTCATTTATTATATCTATTGTTTCTTTAGTCCTAGGTGTATGAAGTGTTATTATATCTGCTTCTTTAACTAAATCATCTAAATTTTCAACTTTTTTACAATCAAATCTTTTAAATCTTGAATCAGATATATATGGGTCATAAGCTATCAAATTCATACCAAATGCTTTTAGTCTTGTAGCAACTAATGAACCTATTCTTCCTAGACCTATTATTCCTAGTGTTTTATTAAATAATTCTGTTCCTTCAAAAGTATTTCTATTCCAGTTTCCTTCTTTTAGATGTTTATCTGCATAACTAATATCTCTAGCTCCATCTAACATTAAACCTATTGCAATCTCACAAGCTGAAACTGTGTTGCTATCTGGTGTATTAGCAACTATTATACCACGTTTAGTTGCTTCTGGTATATCTATATTATCAGTACCATTTCCCGCTCTTCCTACTACCTTTAATTTAGGAGCTCTTTCCATTAATTCTGCATTTACTAAAGTAGCACTTCTTACTAATAAACCATCAAATTCGTGAATTTTTTTTAGTAATTCTTCCCTAGATATACCTATTGCTACCTCTACATCAAAATTTTCTTTTAATAGATCAATGCCCACTTGATCAATTTTTTCTGCTATTATTACTTTTTGCTTCTCCATTTTTCCCCCTATATTGCTAAATTTTTAATACCAAATCAGTACCAAAATTATACACAATTAAGGAAATAAAGTAAATTAAGTAAAATATATACAAATTATATACTAAATATATTGTATAACGGGTTATACTTATATAAAAGTGATAATTTCCACAACTTTGCTATCTCTTCTAATTCTTGATTTTTTAAATAATCAATTATAGGTATAAAATAAAAATTATCTTCTTTTTCCAGCGATTCAATTAGTTCATTTTTTAACTTATAATAATCAATTATATTATTTTCCCATAAATTCTTTTTAAAACTATCTTTTATATAGGAACTGGCAATATCTTTTTGAGCAATTTTATTAATAAAATATATTATATATTCTTCATTTAACTTCGCTGAAAAATTGTTTTGAGTTTTATCTCCATATTTTTCCTTATTTAAATATGGGAAAAATATATCTGGTTGATGAAAAGTTATTAATTTAAGATTTTGACTTAATATTTCCTTAGAAAAAGATACACTTAAATTATTTAATTTTTCCTTATAACTAGCATTTATTACATAGGTACTACCTACATGAGGAAAAAAATTACCTGTAAAATCATATGAATGTATATAATTTGTTATTTTATCCTTATATACCTTGTTTTCTTCAAAATACTTTAAATAATCAAAGGCATAATCTAATTTTTCTTCCAAAAAATTTTTATTGTAGTAAGTTTCTACTAAGTAGTTAATCTCTTCATCAGTAACTTTATCAATTATTGCTATTTTTAGTTTTGTTCTAATTCCTCTTTTATTTAACCAAAATATAAAGGAATTTATCTTTCTGTTTCTTTTAAATAAAAAGTAATTTATATCTTTAGATAACTCAGTTCTAAAAACATTTGCAATTTTGAACTTATGTTTTTTCAAATTCTTTGTTATATTTTTATCTGCTTCTATAAAAAATTCAAAATTTATAAAATCTGTAACTTCTACCATTCCTTTTATCAATATTCCTATTGCGTTAAAAGTAACTACTCTTGGTATATATTCTTTATCTCCACTAATACTTTGACTACTAATTCCTACATATTGTGCTATTCCTCCACCTAAAGAATGACCAGTTATAGTTACATTTTTATATCCATATTTTTCTATGATTTTTTTATAAAATCTTTTTCCTGCTTCAAATTGTTTCGGTTTACTTCCTAGGCCTATAAAAAAATCTGTTCTGATAAAATCATCAATAGCTTCTTTAATAGGATAAAATTCACTCCCTCTATAGGCAATTACAACTTTTTTACCTTCTACTCCCTCTTTTCCAAATGCAATAGAGTAAAATCCATCATTCCAAATTCCACTTTGATTTATTTTATTGGTATTATCAGAAACTTCCAATATCTTCCAATGAGAAAAAATATTGTTAAAACTATTTAAAAATAACTCCCAATTATCCTTTAAATTTATTAAAGAAAATATACTAATATCTAAAATTAAGTTATTTTTTTCTTTTTTTAAAAGTTCATATAAATTTTTTCCAATGTGACTTTCATTAAAATGAGCATAGGATAATAAAGAGAGCAATAGATACTCCTCATGACTAACTCCATATTCAATTTTGTTAAATTCCCTTTGAATATTATAGCTTTTTTTTGAATTTTTAAATTTCAAGTCTAAAGTATTTTCCTCTTGAACAAGATACAATTCATTTTTTCCCGGTTCTATTCTCATAATATTATTATTTAAATATAAATAATCCTTTTTATTTGAATAATAATCAACTTTAAATCCAAGTTCAGTTACTCTTTTTGTTTCAATTTTATCTTCTTTTTTATTTAATTCTAAGTTTTTACAGCTAATTGTAAACAACAATAAAAAAATCATAAATATTTTTTTAATCATAATTTTCCCCCTATAAAAATTCTACAATAAAGTAATAAATAAATAAAGTAAAACTTGATTTGTTTTATTTTTTAATTTAAACTTATATGAAGGGGTGATTATATGATAAAAAAGATAAGTAGAAATAAAAGGGGACTTTATGATGTAAAGTTTGTTATTGACTCAAAGGAAGTTATACTTGATGACAATGCTGAAATAGGTGTTTCTGGAACTTTTGGAAAATGGGAAAAAACTTACAACCTTAAAAGGAAAAAAAATAAAAGTGCTTATGAGTTTACTTTAAAAAACTTGAATAAAGGTACCTATGAGTATAAATACATTTATAAAGATGGAAATATTATTAACTGGTTAGAAGTGGAGGAAAATAAAGGTATTTATAGGGATAATATTTGTACAAATTCAGAAGGTACAATGAATGGATTTTTTGTAATATAAAGTAATATAAAATTATTTTTTAATTTATTTATTACTTTATCTTTTTTTGTAGGAATATTTGATTTTTTTAGAGAATAAGAAGCATAATTAAATAAATTTTCCTAATATGATTTTTAGTAATATTAAAAGATATAAAAAATGATTATTATTTTTATATTAGGTGTTATGTCAATGAGAGATATTTTTTTATTTAATTGGTGTACTCGCTTTGATTATACACCTTATTTAAAAAAACATTTTTTTGTTAATATAAAAAAGATATTAAATAATTTTAAAAGACTGTTTTTTTAAAAATCAGTCTTTTTTTTTAAAAATATATTTAAATTATTTTTTATTCTATAGTTAGTTTATAGTTATTATCTTCATTTAAAATGATTAAATATACTAAATCAGCTCTTATAAAAAGAGTTTTATTTCCTTCTTCAACTATAAGTTTTGTGCTTTGAAATAAACAATCTAAAAAACCAAAATCATCAATTAAATTAATTACTTTTTCTCCATCAAAGGAACTTTCTTCATTAATTAACCCTATTATATTATTTATTTTAACTTTCTGTTTTTTTGTCATATATCTCCTTTTTAATGAATTTTTCCACCTATTAATTTTTCATCTTTTTCATAATTTATTGATATTTCAATTGCTTTTTCTATTCCTAATAAAATATCATTAATTTTCATGCTATATAAATTTTCTTGATAAAATTCTTTTGCATATGGAATATGTATAAAACCTCCTTTAATTTTTAAATTATTTTTATTTATATAATTTAGAACTTGATACATAATATGGTTACATACATAAGTTCCTGCTGTATTTGATACAGAAGCTTTTATTCCTATTTTATTTATTTCATCTACTATTTTTTTTAGAGGTAAATTAGAAAAATAAGCATTTTTACCATTTGAACATATTTGTTTATCTATTGGTTGATATCCATTATTATCTGGTATACTTGCATCATCTATATTTATTGCTATTCTTTCTATACTAATATTATCTCTTCCTCCTGCTAATCCTAATGAAATAATTATATCTGGTTTTATTTTTATTATTTCTTTTTTTAAAAGATTAAAAGATTCATTAAATGTAACTGGTAATAATAATT
>CAZFBB010000132.1:0-8514 GCA_964517235.1 uncultured Fusobacteriaceae bacterium | reverse complement strand
GTTTTGGAATAAGACTTGATGGAGGAAATGGATATGCAGGGGCAAATATTAGTCCTTACTACGATTCTTTGTTGGTAAAGATTATAACACATGGTTATACATATGAAGATGCCATAAGAAAAGCTCTTAGATCTCTTAAAGAGACAAAAATTGAAGGGGTAAAAACAAATATAGAATTTCTTATAAATGTATTAAATCACCCTACATTTATTAAAGGAGATTGTGCAACAAACTTTATAGCTAATAATCCAGAATTATTTGATATAAGGGCAAAAAAAGATTTGGAAGGTAGAATATTAGAGTTCATTGCTGAAAAAGTAGTAAATGAAACAAAAGGAAAAAAACCTGATTTTGACATACCAAAAGTACCTAAAGTAAAAAGGCCAGAAAAACTTAGGGGAACCAAACAAATCTTAGATGAAGAAGGAGCTAGTGGTTTAATAAGATGGATAAAAAATCAGAAAAAACTCTTATTAACTGACTCTACCATGAGAGATGCTCACCAATCATTAATGGCAACAAGAATGAGAAGTAAAGATATGGTGAGGATAGCTAGAGATACAAGCATTTTAGCTAAAGATTTATTTTCACTAGAAATGTGGGGAGGAGCTACATTTGATGTAGCATATAGATTTTTAAAGGAAGATCCATGGAAAAGGCTAGAACAAATTAGAGCAAAAATACCAAATGTGTTACTTCAAATGTTAATTAGAGGTTCAAATGGAGTTGGATATAAAAATTATCCAGATAATGTAGTTGTAGAGTTTATAAATCAAGCTGCAAAAAGTGGAATAGATGTATTTAGAATATTTGATTCTTTAAACTGGACAGAAGGGATGAAAGTATCTATAGAAGCAGTTAGAAATACTGGTAAGATAGCAGAAGGGTGTATTTGTTATACAGGAGATATTTTAGATGAAACTAAAACTAAGTATACCCTTGATTATTACGTAAAAAAAGCTAAAGAAATAGAAGATATGGGAGC
Source organism: uncultured Fusobacteriaceae bacterium (assembly GCA_964517235.1). GTDB lineage: Bacteria > Fusobacteriota > Fusobacteriia > Fusobacteriales > Fusobacteriaceae > CAZFBB01. Next base: position 7,529 of record CAZFBB010000132.1, on the reverse strand, counting down.
ACATATACTAGGAATAAAAGATATGTCAGCTTTACTAAAACCATATGCAGCATATCAACTTATTACAGAACTTAAAAAACATATATCTATACCAATACACTTGCATACACATGATACAACGGGGAATGGAGTAGCTACATTGCTTATGGCTAATGAAGCTGGGGTTGATATTGTAGATACTGCTTTTGATGCTATGAGTGGACTTACAAGTCAACCTTCATTAAACTCAGTTGTAGCAGCTTTAGAAAATACAAAAAGAGATACGGGAATTAATCTTGATGATGTACAACAAATATCAGAATATTGGAATACAGTAAGGCCAGTATATGCAAAATTTGAATCTGATTTAAAATCAGGAAGTACAGAAATATATAAATATGAAATACCTGGTGGACAATATTCAAATTTAAAACCACAAGTTGAAAGTTTTGGACTTGGACATAGATTTAATGATGTTAAAAAGATGTATAAAGAAGTTAATGAGATGGTTGGAGATATAGTAAAAGTTACTCCTTCATCAAAATTTGTAGGCGACCTTGCCATATTTATGGTTCAAAATAATCTTAACAAAGATACTATTATTGAAAAAGGAAAAGATCTAGCTTTCCCTGATTCATCAATAGCTTATTTTAAGGGAATGATGGGACAACCAGAGGGTGGATTCCCAGAAGATTTACAAAAAATTGTATTAAAAGGTGAAGAACCAATAACAGTAAGACCAGGTGAATTATTAGAATCAGAAGATTTTGATAAAATAAAAAAATACTTAGATAAAAAATATCTTATGGATTCAAGTATGAAGGAGATATTATCTTATGCTCTATATCCCGATGTTTATGAAGATTATTTAAAGTATTTAAAATCAAAGGGAGATTTTTCAATATTAGGTTCAGACATATTCTTCCACGGACTTGCTGAAGGGGAAACTTGTGAAGTGAAGGTAAGAGAAGGAAAAGTATTAGTAATTACTTTATTAAGTATTTCAAAATTAGATTCTGAAGGATATAGGACTGTTAAATTTGAATTTAATGGAAATAGAAGAGAAATTAAAGTTGAAGATAAAACAGTAAATTTAACAGATGGTAAAATATCATCAAAAGTTAAATATGCTGATCCAGAAAATTCCTTAGAAATTGGCTCAAGTATCCCTGGTACTATAGTAAAAATACTAGTTAATGAAGGTGACAAAGTAGAAGAAAACCAAAAAATAGCTATAATAGAAGCTATGAAGATGGAAACTAATATTACTGCAAAAAGTGCTGGTGAAATTAGCAAAATATATGTTGAAGAAACACAAATGGTAGAAGCTGGAGAACTTTTAATCTCATTAAAATAAAAATCTAAAGATTGATTTTAATTAAACTTTTAAATTTAAAACAAATGGCTAATTTTTAATAATTAGTCATTTTTTATTACTTTTTTTGATACAAAAGTAATGATGTTTTTTCAAAACAATTTAGATAAAATGATTTAGAAATTGAAAGATTTGTAAAGGAAATTTATTAAAAATTATAAGTTGGATTAACTAAGTTTAAGGTGTTAAAAAGAGTAAAAACAATTCAGATAAAATAAATTATGCAAAAATTTTAAATTATTATTAATAAGTAAAATAAAAAAAATTTAATATATATAAAGTGAAAATTTAATTAAATATAAAAGAATAAAAAATAACGTTTACATTTATGTTTTAAAATTATATAATATTATCGAATGAAAGGGGGGAGTTATGGATAGTTCTAAAGGTATTAGTAAAAACATTGAAAAATTCAGTGAAAAACATATTTATATTAATGGAGAAGAGTTATTAGATTTTACTACTGTAAATTATTTAGGTTTAAGAGATGACATAAGAATAAAAGATGAGATGAAAAATGGTTTAGAGCTTTATTCATTAAATCCAGAAATCAATAAAGTTTTGGGTCAAAATACTGATATTTGTTTTAAATTGGCTAATAAACTTAAGCAATTAGGAAAGATGGATGAGGGTAAAGTTTATTCTAGTGGTTATAATGTAAATGTTGCTTTAATTTCTAATTTGTTTACTGAAAGAGATGTAATATTTTCAGATAGTTTAAATTCAATTAATCTTTTAGAAGGAATCTATCTAAGTGGAGCAAAATTAGTTAGATTTAAACATAATGATATAAATGATCTTAAAGAAAAACTTGAAAAATATAGAAAAGATTATGAAAAAGCTTTGGTTGTTGTAGATACTTTGTATACAATGGATGGAAGCAAAGCTCCTCTTCAAAAAATTGGTTTTTTAAAGGAAAAGTATAAATTCTTTTATTTTGTAGACGAAACTAATGCTCTTGGCATAATAGGCGAAAATGGTGGTGGAGTGACGGAAGAAAGTGGAAGTATTCAATATATAGATCTTATTATGGGATATATGTACAAAACCTTTGGTTCTATGGGTGAATTTGCCCTAATGACTAAAGAAATAGATGATTTGCTAATGCAAAATAGTCTTAGACGTGATCTTATAAATAAAAGTGTTATTAGTCCTATAGAAGCAGCAGGTGCTTATAAAGGAATGGAACTTGCTGAAGAGGAAAGATGGAGAAAATCTAAAGTACTTGAAATAGCTAATGAATTTAGAAAAAAAGTAGAAGAACTAGGTTTTAGCCTTGTGGAAAGTGATGGACCTATAGTTACTCTTACATTTGAATCAGATAGAGAAGTAATTGATATTAGTAAAATGCTTTATGAAGAAAAGATTTTGGTTGCGGTAACTGTGGGAAAAACTACAATAAAACCAAGAATAAGGCTATTTATGGGAGCTCACTTTGAAAGGGAAGATATAAACGCTATTATAAAAGTTTTTAAGAAAATTTCTAAAGAATATTATGTTAATATGAACCCAACAAGTTTAAAATAAAGTCGAGGATTTCCTCGACTTAAGTTAGAAATAAATAATTGATTTTTAATATTTTATAAAAATGATAAGTCTTTGTTAAATAAGTACCTATTAAAATAGAGCTTTAAGAGCTCTTTTTTATATTGATTGTGTTTTATTTATTATATAATTTTTGTATTTATTTATTTCTTCTTCTTTTAAGTATAGTTTTAAATAGGTTCCATCTTCTAAGTACTTAGTTTCTACAATCTTCTTATTATCCATCAGATGGGAAGTTATAGTACTAGCATGGTATGGAAGTAGAAGTTCAACTATTTTTGAATTTTTATAGATAAAATTTCTAATTTTGTTAACAAGTTCTTCTATACCTTCACCAGTTAATGAAGAAATATCTACATATTCACTTAAAAAATCTCCTCTTTGAGTCAAAGTATCCCTATCAATTTTATCAATTTTATTAAAAGCAATAATTGAAGGTATATTATCTCCACCTAACTCTTTTATCACTTCTCTTGTTACTTTTAACTGATACTCATAATGTTCATTTGATATATCAACTACATAAATTAGAAAATCGGCTAATAATACTTCTTCAAGTGTAGATTTAAAAGCATCTACTAAACTATGTGGAAGTTTACTAACAAAACCAACAGTATCTGTTAAGATAAAGGATAAATTTTCATCTAATTCAATTTTTTTGTTAAAAGGATCTAGAGTGGCAAATAACATATCCTTTACAAAAGCATTGTTTTCAAGTGTACTACCACTTTTGTCTAAAAAATAATTTAATAAAGTAGATTTACCGGCATTTGTATATCCAACTAGAGCTACATTTACAAGATCTGAATTTAATCTCATTTTTCTCTGTATATCTCTTTGGCTTTTTAATTCATCAAGAGATCTTTGGATTTCTAATATTCTCCTACTTATTTCCCTCCTATTTAATTCAAGTTGTGACTCACCAAGTCCTCTCGTTCCAATACCAGCACCTGTACGGGATAGACTAGTTCCAAAACCTATTAATCGAGGTTTTTCATATTGAAGTTTTGCAAGTTCAACTTGTAATTTTCCTTCTTTTGTTTTGGCTCTATTTGCAAAGATACCAAGTATTAATCCAGTTCTATCAAGAATCTCAACACCTACTATTTCTTCTAAATTTCTAATTTGTATACTACTTAATTCGTCATCAAACACAACTAAATCAGCTTTATTTTCTGCGACTAATTCCTTTAATTCTTCTACTTTACCCTTTCCAAAATATGTTCCCGTTTCTCTTTTATCTTTTTTTTGGGAGATAATGCCGCAAACTTCCAAATCAGCAGCATAAGACAGTTCACATAATTCATCTATCATATCTTCAAAGGAATATTTTTTATCTTTATTGTTATAATCAATACCAGCTAAAATGGCTCTTTTTTTATTAATTTCACTTGTATTATAAATACTAACACCTTCTTTCAATTAACTATTATACTATGAAATAATTAAAATTTCTAATCAAATTTGTTGTTTTTTTACAATTTATAAAGGAATAAATATGAATGTATACTATAAAATTATATACTTTTTGTTATTCTTTATTTCTATTTTTTAATATATTCAATTTATTAGAAAAATTTATTCTAATTTAATTTAATGAAATTATATAGTATAGTTAAAGTGTCACATATTTGCCATAAAGTTTTAATATGATATAATTAGGATAATTTTAGTGGAGGAAATATGAAAAAAATATTGGTAGTAGAAGATGAAGAGAGGATGGCAAGATTAGTAAGAGACTATCTTGTTAAATATGGATATATAGTAGTTCAATCTAAAGATGGTATCGATGCACTTGAGGTATTTGCAAAGGAACAACCAGACCTTGTAATATTAGATTGGATGATACCGGGAATAGATGGTGTAGAAGTATGTCACGAAATCAAAAGCAATAGTACAACTACACCAGTGCTTATGCTTACTGCAAAAAGTGAGGAAGAAGATGAATTAGAGGGTTTAAAGTTTGGGGCAGATGATTATATGAAAAAACCCTTTAGTCCGAAAATACTTATGGCTAGGATAGAAGCTTTGCTTAGATATACAGAGAAATTTCAGGAAAAAACTATAAAAAATGGTTTAGTAATAGATAGTGAAAAACATATAGTTTATCTTGATAAAAATGAGTTAAAGCTTACACCAAAGGAATTTGAATTAGTATTATATATGAGTAAAAATTCAAATTTAACTTTGTCAAGAGACCAAATACTAAATAGTGTATGGGGTTATGATTATGAAGGAGACCCACGTACAGTGGATACTCATATAAAAAGATTAAGAAAAAAACTCAATGGAAAGTTTATAGATACAATTAGAGGTTATGGTTATAAATTTGAGGTGAAATAATGAAAAGGATATATTTCAAGATATTTTTGATGTTTAATCTGTTAATAATGCTCTTGTTAGGTTTTATTGCTTTATCAAATACTTTATTGTTAGAAAAGTATTACTTTAATTATAAGAAAAATCAAATTGAACAAGTTGCTAATAGAATAAATAAAAATCCCAATATTGCTTTTGAAGAGGAGATGAGAAAAAATAACATAAAAATCTTTTATCTAAATAGTCACATGTACGAAATGTCTATGAGACGTCTTGTTTTTACACCTAGAGGAGCGATTAAGAAGGGAAAGGAAGAAAGAAGACTTATACCTACCTTTGAAGAGCTTAGTAATGAAGGGCAAATAAGAGTTATTAGAGGTTTTGCCAAGGGAGAAAAATTTATACTTTATAGCCAAAAAGTTGGAAATAAAGCTTTGGTAATTCATTCGCCAGTTGTAGCAATAAATGAAGCAGTTATAGTAAGTAGCCGATTTTTAGCTATTATTTTTGTATTTGGTATTATAATTAGCTCTTTAGTTAGTTTATCTCTTAGTAAAAAGATAAGTAACCCAATAAAAGAAATAGATAGAGTAGCAAAAAATATGATTGAACTTAATTTTGATGATGAAATTATTGTAAATAGACAAGATGAACTAGGAACCTTATCAAAAAGTATAAATACTTTATCTAAAAGGTTAAAGGGAACTATAGATAATTTGAAGATAAGTAATGAAAGGCTTAAGGTAGAAATAGAAAAAGAAAAGGAAATAGACAAACTTCGAAAAGAATTTATAAGTAATGTAAACCATGAATTAAAAACACCTATTGCAATAATAGAGGGTTATGCTGAAGGTCTTATGGATAATATTGCAAATGAAGAAGATAAAAATTTTTATTGTGAAGTTATAGTTGATGAATGTAAAAAAATGGATCAATTAGTAAAAAAACTATTGATTGCAAGTAAGTATGACAATGAATTTATTGAACTTAATTATAGTAAATTTTCTCTGAAGGAAAGAGTAGAAGGATTGCTTAAAAAATATAGATTAGATATTGAAACTAAAGGATTAAAGTTAGATATTAATATGGAAGATATAGAAGTAGAGGGAGATTATGAGGAAATAGGAACAGCTATTGATAATTATTTAAGTAATAGTATTAATTATACTAAAAAGGCAGATGAAATAAATATAAAAGTTTATGAAGAAAATCAAAAAATATGTTTTTCTATAAAAAATCCATCTGAAGAGATAGGTCAAGATAAAATAGAAAAATTGTTTGAAGCTTTTAATAAGTTAGATAAAGCTAGAACTAGAAAGTATGGAGGAACAGGATTAGGTTTGTCCATAGTTAAAAAAATTATAGAACTTCATAGGGGAGAATATGGGGCAAAATACGATAGTGGTTCAATAGAGTTTTATTTTACATTAAATAATTTTAAATGAAAAAATAGTATAAAAAAAAAGAAATTACAGTAAAAAAATTCAATTTATCAAGAAAAATGTTTGCATTTTTTTTAAAAATATGATATTTTGTTCTTAGAATATATAGAAATTCTCATATATTTTCGCAATAAGGGCGAATGTTTCTACAAGCTACCGTAAATAGCTAACTATGAGTAAGATTTTTTACTTTGTTTATTGGTATGAATCCTACTTGTAGTAGATTCATACTTTTTTTATTTGGAGGCAAGATGGACTTACTAAAGAATAGGATATTAAGGGATGGGAAGGTAATATCTGGAAAGATACTAAAGGTAGATTCATTTTTGAATCATCAAATAGACGGTGAACTTATAAAAGAAATAGGTTTGGAGTTTAAGAGAAGATTTGAAGGTGAAAATATAACGAAAGTACTAACTATAGAAGCAAGTGGTATAGCAATAGCTGTTATGGTTTCTATGGCCTTAGGAGTTCCTATGGTTTTTGCAAAGAAAAAAGTACCGAGTACTATGGGTGAATTTTATACTACAAAGGTATTTTCATTTACAAAAAATATTACTTATGATATATGTGTTTCAAAGGAATTTTTAAATGAAAATGATAATGTATTAGTTGTAGATGATTTTTTGGCAAATGGTAATGCAGCTCTTGCTTTAGCAGACCTTGTTAATAAAGCAAATGCAAATTTGAAGGGAATTGGAATTGTAATAGAAAAAGGATTTCAACAGGGTCGTAAGTTAATTGAAAACAAAGGTATAAAATTAGAATCACTTGCAATTATTGAAAAACTAGAAGAAGATAAAATTTATTTAAAATAAATATAAGTATCTCATATAATTTCGAAATATGGTCGAAAGTCTCTACAAGCT
>CAZFBB010000131.1:0-8534 GCA_964517235.1 uncultured Fusobacteriaceae bacterium | reverse complement strand
GTGGTGATGTTCTTATTCTTACTGGAAAAGGACATGAACGTTACCAAGAGATTAAGGGTATAAAATACAAACATAGTGAAGTGGAAGCTGTTAAAAAAGCTTTTGATTTAAAATAGAATACTATGCCCACTTTACCCCAAATAAAAGTGGGTTTTTATTTTTTCATATAATTACTTTATTTTGCACCTGACAGTCTTATATGTTAAACTATAGAATAGAAGATTATATATAAAAAGAAATTTAACTTAACAAAAAACAAAAATCTTCTACCCCTTTCTGACTCCTTACATAAATAAGTTATTAAAGTATTTATTTTGATTGTTGATTATTGGTTGAATTATCCAAGTAAAGCAACATTTTAGAATCATTGAAATGAAGATACAAGTATGTTATAATTTAATGCATGTCTAGAAAAAGTGAGGTAAATAATGAATAGAAAAATAGTAGCTTTAATGATGACAGTTTTATCTATAAATCTTAGTGCTATGTGGACATTTCGAAGTGAGTCAGACTTCTACCTATCTTCAAAAGGTATTAATTTTTTGGAGGTAGAAGATGAAAAATTAGATTTAGCAAAAGATATAATCAATACCTATAACGGTATCTATAACATAGACTTCATTGGTCTAATGAACAGTTACCATTACAAAATAGTCAGTGAAAATCTTGATTCTGAAGGTAGAAGGTTCTTAATTGTTTTTGATTTAGACGGAAAAAAACCGCCAAAATGGATTAGTAAAAACGATAATTTTGTATGGTCAAAACTTTATAAAGATACTGATATAGCTCTTAATGTTCAAGGAAATTTTGTTTATTCCTTTGATGATAATCAACTTGTTATTAGTAATAGTATTAATTTGTTCTTTTTAAATGAGGAGCTAAAATATTATCAAGATGAAGTAACTTTAGAAGAAAGTAGTATTTTTAAAAAGTTATTTAAAGAAGAAGATTATCAATTTGCATATATGATTAACAGTAATTATGCAAAATTTCAAGGAGAAGATTTTGAAAAAACTAAAAAAATTTTAGACATAGATTTTGTTGATACATATGAATATGAAATAAATACCAAAGACTATATTCTATCTGATGCCACTAAACTTACTTATAAAAATGATCTTGGAAGTATTGGAGCTGATTTAGAAGTTCTCTTGCCCCAATTTGGTAAAGCTAATGTTACCAGTACTAATGGTATAAGAGACAGCTACAGTATCAGTGGTGAAAATTATGTTTATATTATAATTAATTCCCTCGATACCAACCTTGCAAAGGAAACTTTAGTTGATACAATAGAAGAATTTGTTTTCATAAAAAAAAGAGACTTAAGCCTATATACAGACGAAAATGGCTTTAGTTATGTTGAATTACCTCTTATCTATAAAAAAATCTATATTACAAATTTGGAAGAAGATAAGTTAGTTTTAACAGATAATATAAAAATTATCGATAGACTTAATAGAAATGATACAAAAAGAGAAAAATTGATATTAAATAATAAAGAAAATTTAGATATTGATTTTGAACAAAAAACCAAAAAAAGAGAATACTATGATGGAAATATATTTATAACAGTTAAGGAAGGACTATAATGGACATTTTAGAAATAAAAAGAGAAATTGAAAAAATAAAAAAAAATATTCAAGAAAACAGGGGGCATCTTTGACTTAGAAAAAAAAGAAAATGATATTAAAATCCTTGAAGAAAAAACTTTAGAAGTAAATTTTTGGAATGATAAAAATAATAGTGAAAAAATCATAAAAGAATTAAATGCTCTAAAAGATATATTAAAGGAGTTTCATGAATTAAGTGGAAAGTTAGAAGAAGTAGAAGTACTTGTTGAATTTTTTGAAGGTGGTGAAGAAGACTTTGCTGAAGAGTTAGAAGAAAAATTCCAAGAACTTTCAAAGGAATTAGAAGAATTTAATATAAAACTATTGTTAGATGGTAAATATGACGATAATAATGCTATAATGACTGTTCATTCTGGTGCAGGTGGTACAGAAGCTTGTGACTGGGCTGAGATGTTGTATAGAATGTATTCTAGATGGTGTGTAAAAGAAGGATATGACTTAAAGATTTTAGATTCATTAAATGGTGAAGAAGCTGGCCTTAAATCTATTACATTTTTAATAAGTGGCTCATATGCTTACGGCTATCTAAAGGGAGAAAAGGGAGTTCATAGATTAGTTAGAATCTCTCCATTTGATGCAAACAAAAGGAGACATACTAGTTTTGCTTCAATAGATGTCCTTCCTGAAATAGATGACACAGTAGAAGTTGAAATAAACCAAGGAGATTTGCGTATAGATACCTATAGGGCAAGTGGAGCTGGTGGTCAACACGTAAATATGACTGATTCAGCTGTTAGAATCACTCACCTTCCCACAAATACAGTAGTTACTTGTCAAAATGAAAGATCTCAAATTAAAAATAGAGAAACTGCTATGAAAATCTTAAAATCAAAGTTATTTGAAATTGAACTTAAGAAAAAAGAGGAAGAAATGAAAAAAATTCAAGGGGAACAAAGTGATATTTCTTGGGGTAACCAGATTAGATCCTATGTTTTCCAACCATATACATTAGTAAAAGACCATAGAATGAACTTTGAGTCAGGTAATGTTAATGCAGTTATGGATGGAGATATTAGTCCGTTTATTGCCCAGTACTTAAAATGGAATAAAAATAAGGGGTAAACTATGAAAAAACTTATATTATTATTTATTATTTCTACCATGAGTTTATTTGCTGAAGGTGTAGACTTTACTATTATTTCTACAGGTTATTACAATGGTAATTATAGTAGTCTAGACTCTGTAAAAACAGCTATACAAGAACTAGAGAAAGAAAAAGAAAATAGTCATGGAAATGTTATCAAATTGAATGTTGGTAATAACATGACTGAATATCAAATTAAAAATGAACTTTTTACTACTTTTATCAATAAAGTTGGATTTAATTTTAATTTTTTTGGTAGAAATGAGTATTTATGGAGAAACTATATCAATTTTGATAAATTGAAGCCGTCAACACTTAACGTATTTTCAAAGGATATTATTCCTTATCAATTAATGAAAATGAATGATTATATGGTTGCTGTTGCTGGTATTACTAACATTTACCAAGAAGATATTAAGGGACAAATTCCTTATAAAAGAGAGTTAACAAACCTAATGTACATGTTAGAAGACAACGTTGATTTTTTCTTTTTAGTAACTGATTTTGAAAGAGAAGAAAATGTACAGATTTTGAAAGAGTTTCCATATGTCAATGCAATATTTGAATCTAGGGAAAATTTATATGATTTTGGAGTAGAAGTTCTTGAGTATAGAGATGATTTAAGAAGTTCATATATCATTCCAAATTATGGTATTAGTGTTGTAGATTTTTCATACGATAAAGAAAATGACGTCTATGAAAAAAATCAAATAGGCTTTAAACTAAAAAAAGCTCAATTAAAATTGAGGGGAAATATTTTAAATCCTCAAAAATTTGGTTATGACCGAGACCTTACTAATTATATTAGTTGGACAGATGAAAAAGTGAAAAACGAAAATAGTTTAATTATTGGATATAACGAAGATAGTTATAATCCCTATGAAATTCATTTGTCAAATGAAGTTGTTTTTTTAGATGATTTAGCAGATAAACTTATAAAAGACTATGATGTTGATATAGTGATATACCCAAAAAAATCTCTACTTAAAGGAGTTAAAAAGGGTCTATTTACTAGACTAGAAGTGCAAGATATGTTCACAACTGAAAAGTTCATTGAATTTAACCTCACAAGGGCAGAATTGAATGAGTTTGTTAACAGAGGGAATTCTTTTAGAGGAAAAGAGGAATATTTTTACCTTTCAGGTCTAGATAAACATCCTCTAAAGGGCGAGTATAAAATACTTTCCTTTGAAAACATATTAATCGATTACGAAGATATTATTGGTTCTAGTAATTATGACATTAAAAAAATAGGAATTAAAGAATATTTAATTAATAAATAAAGCTGGCTAAGAGCCAGCTTTATGATTTATTATTCTGCTTTCCACAATTTGAAAAGTTCTTTTTTCTTCTCAAATCTATCCTTCATTTCATTAATATAATTAATAGGGTCTTTTGGATTAACTATTCTATCTATATTATCTCGTCCATCTTCTACTCTCACTATAAGTTTACTTATAGCTCCACCTCCCAAACCAAAGGTTGATTGATTTTCTTCTATCATCTCTATATTAAATATAGATTCTTTCCCCAATTTAGAATAGCCTACATTTTCTCCCCAATCAAGACTATTTTTCTGTCTATACATATAATAAGGATATAAATTATTTATTTTACATACTTCTTTTATTTTATCATTAATTAATTCATAGTCAATATCTTCATGGATGTGACCTTCTTGGTAGAGGGTAGAAGCTTTCTTTAAAGCTAATACATGTATAGTTAAGTTATCTATCTCATACTTACTTATTCTATCAAGAGTATTTAATATATCTCTAGTATTCTCACTAGGCAAACCAATAATAAGATCCATATTAATAATAAAACCTATTTCTTTAGCTTCTTTATAGATTTTATCAAAAAGATTTTTATCAAAATATCTATTCAATTCTCTTAATACCTCTTCATTAAAAGTTTGTGGATTGATGCTTATCCTATCTACCCCATACTTTTTCATAATAGCTAATTTTTCACTATTAAGTGTATCTATTCTTCCTGCTTCTACTGTAAACTCCCTAATTTTAGACAAATCAAACTTTTCCCTTACTTCTTTTAAAACTCTGTCTAAATCAATTTCATTTAAAGTAGTTGGAGTTCCTCCCCCTACATAGATACTTTCTAAAGGCATATTTACCTCTTTAAAAAATTTACTTGTTAATTCTATCTCTTCTAATAATGTTTCTACAAAATCATCATATGCTTTCCCTTGTTTTCCTTTAAACTCATAACTTGCAAAGGAGCAGTATCTACATTTTGTAGGACAATAAGGTATTCCAATATACATATTAATATGTTTTCTATTAAGATACTCAAGCTCTTTTTTTACCACTCTCTCCAAAAGCTCTACCTTTTCATCTTGTAATAAATATAAATCCTTCAGTACTTCTCTTATTTCTTCATAGGTAAAATTTGCATCTAAAAATTTTCTCACTATTTTAGTTGGTCTAACACCTATCATGCCACCCCATTTATAATTTTTATTATAGAACCTTAATAATATTGACTTAACCATTACCAATTTTTGTTCTACAATTTTATCCTCATAATTTTTTACAACAAACTCTTCTACCTTACCCTGACTTTTTATAGTCATGTATATATAATTGCTTTTATATTTTACTTCTACCTCATGACTATTCTCCCTAGCTTCAGGTATGAGTATTCTACAAAACTCATCTAAACTATTATTGTTTATTGTAAAATCCGTTAATACTAAATCCATTCTCTCTAATGATTAGAAGTTTTTCCAACCACTTCCTCCTCCACTTCCAAAACTATTATTTCCTTCGTTATTTTTCATTCTTTTATCAAGTTCTGTTGCACTTATTTTTCCACTTTCAAATAATTCCTTTAATATAGCATCCATAGTTACCATTCCATATTTCCCACCTGTTTGTATCATTGAATATATTTGATGTGATTTAGCTTCTCTAATGAGATTTCCTATTGCAGGTGTTCCTACAAGTATTTCATAAGCAAGTTCCATACCACTTCCATTTTTATTGGGAATTAACTGTTGAGAAACTATCCCTCTTAAGGAATTAGAAAGCTGTAACCTAATCTGTTGCTGTTGCTCATGTGGAAAGGCATCTACTATTCTATCAACTGTTGAAGAAGCATCTCTTGTATGTAATGTTCCAAAAACTAAATGTCCTGTTTCTGCTGCAGTTAAAGCTGCTTCTATCGTCTCCAAATCTCTCATTTCTCCAATAAGAATAACGTCTGGATCTTGTCTTAATGCATATCTAAGAGCAAGGGCAAAACTTGATGTATCTGAACCAATTTCCCTTTGCTCTACAAGACACTTGTCATGTCTATGTAGATATTCTATTGGATCTTCTATAGTAATTATATGCTCATATTTGGTTCTGTTTATTTCATCTACCATAGTTGCAAGAGTAGTTGATTTTCCACTTCCTGTTGGTCCTGTTACCAATACCAAACCATTTTTATATTCTGTAAATGATTTTAGTACTTTGGGCAAACCAAGTTCCTTCATAGACGGTACTGTTGTATTTATTGCTCTAAGAGCTGCTGCTATAGTGTCTCTCTGATAATGGATATTTGCTCTAAAACGTCCCATATCCTTTACACCAAAGGAAAAGTCCAACTCCTTTTCTAACTCAAATTTGATTCTTTGTTCTTCATTAAGTATAGAATATACCAGCTCTTTTACTGTATCTGGCACAAGTTTATCGCTACCATGTTCATGTAATTTACCATGTATTCTGAACATAGGTGGTTTTCCTACTACAAAATGAATATCAGACGCTTTCTGTTCCTTTGCACCTTTTAATATATCTACTATCTTCACTATTAACACCCCTTACTAAATTAAATTTAATACCACTAAAACAAATACTCCTACTATTATTCTATATATACCAAAAACTTTAAAATCTCTTTTTTTAATGTATTCCATTAACCATTTTATACTTGCTAATGAAACTAAAAATGCTACTAAACTTCCAAAAATCATCAGTTGCCACTCACCAGTAGTAAAATTAATACCATTTTTTAAGAGTTTCAATAAGGTGGCTCCAAACATAGTAGGTATAGCCAAGAAAAATGAAAATTCTGCTATAACACTCTTATTCATTCCCAACAATAATCCCCCAATTATTGTAGCACCAGACCTAGATGTTCCCGGAACCATAGCTAAACATTGAAACAATCCTACAACAAAAGCTAATTTATAAGTTATTTCCCTTAAACTATTTGTTTTTTTATTTGTTTTTGTTAATCTATCAGTAAATAAAAAAGCAACTCCATAGACTATAAGCATAATCGAAACTATATAACTATTATCATAAAAATATTCCGATATATAGTCGTCAACTAAAAATCCTATTACTCCTGCTGGAATTATCCCCACTAATATTTTGCTCCATAATGTTAGTTTTTCTAATACAACTTTTTTATCTCTAACAAGTGGATTAATATCCTTCCAAAAATAAACTAAAACAGACAATATAGACCCAAATTGGACTATTACTAAAAAGGCATCCTTAAAGTTTTTATTAATTCCTTCTGGATTAATAAATTGATCAACTAATATCATGTGCCCTGTACTACTTACTGGTAAAAATTCAGTTATTCCTTGCACTACTGCCAATATTAAAATATATATAAATAAATTCAATCTTCTACTCCTTATAAATATTTATCTTCCTTAGTAAGATAGTTTTCTACATAATCCTTTACACCTTCTTCTAAAGAATAGAATTCTTCTGTATAACCTACTGATTTTAATTTGTCCATTTCAGCCTTTGTAAAGTATTGATATCTACCTCTTAAATCCTCTGGCATATCTATAAATTCTATGTCATCTTTCTTTCCAGCTGATAAAAGAGTATTTTTTGATAAATCATAGAAACTTCTTTCTTTTCCTGTTCCCAAGTTATATATTCCACTTTTATCTTTATTTTCTATAAAATAATTTATTACTTTAACTACATCTTTTATATAAACAAAGTCTCTAAGTTGCTCTCCATCTGCATAACCCTCTTTATGTGATTTGAATAATTTTACATATCCATTTTCAACAGCTTGGTTGTATGAGTGGAAAACCATAGAAGCCATTCTTCCCTTGTGATATTCCTGTGGTCCATAAACATTAAAAAACTTTAAACCTACCCATTGTTTTGGTTTTTTCTCTTGTTTCAATGCCCATACATCAAATATTTTTTTAGAATAACCATATTTATTAAGGGGTCTAAGATTAAGATGACCATGTAAGTCTATCCTATCATCATAACCTTCTTCTCCCATACCATAAGTAGCTGCACTTGATGCATAAATGTATTGTACATCATTATCTCTGCAAAACATCCACAGTTTTTTACTAAATTCAAAGTTATTCTTCATTAAAAAGTCAGCGTCTATTTCTGTCGTAGCTGAACAAGCTCCCATATGTACTACAACATCTATTTTTCTAGCATTTTCTTCTACTGCTAACCAATCAAATAATTCATCTCTATCTACCCAATCGTAATAATCTCTTTTTGCTATATTTTTCCATTTTTCTTCTGTTCTTAATTTGTCTGTTAATATCAAATCATTTCTACCTAACTCATTTAACTTCCAAACAAGTGCACTTCCTATAAATCCTGCTGCTCCAGTAATCAATATCATAATTTTCCTCCTTAATAATCTTACACTCTATTTTATCACTTATGATACCTTTTTTCAATCTATGAAAACAAATTAACATCTGAGCTAATCAATAATTTTATTTAAAAGTTTTTTCAACTACTAGTTACTCTCGGATTGACCCCCTATTATTCGGACTATTTTTACAAAGTAACTATCATTTCTTT
>CAZFBB010000130.1:0-8549 GCA_964517235.1 uncultured Fusobacteriaceae bacterium | reverse complement strand
ACTTGATTTTTACTGAATAAGGAAGATTTATCTGACGTAGATTCAGTTATGTTCTCAAGAGGTTGTATCACTTTTGTGTCAAGACAAAAGTAATAATGTTTTTTCAAAAAACTAGTTGCTTGTCTTCAACCTGAAGATTTATCTGTTTAGAATATGTAAATTATAAAATTAGATTAAATATTTTAATATATAAATATATAATCGATAAAAAAATATAGATAGAAATAGCATGTTGATTTAAAAAAAACATTCTCATTTCGAACACATATTGTAAAAAAAAATAAAAATGTTCGGAAAAAGTTGAAAACAATATATTTCTTATGTTAGAATATCTATTATAAACTGGGGAGATAAAGATGAAAAAAGTCAAAAAGTATTTGAAAAATATAAGAGAATTGATTGAATTTTGTAAGAAAGAAGATTATGTATATATACAACCACATAATTTTCCTGATCATGATGCAATAGCTTCAGCATTTGGCTTGCAATATTTATTTGAACAAGTTGGAGTAAAAAGTAAAATTGTCTATGATGGTGAGATTCAAAGAGATTCATTGAAAGATTTAATTGGTAGGTTAAATATTAAATTGACTCATATAGATAATTCTATGATGAGAAATAATCATAAAATCATACTAGTAGATGGGTCAAAGGGAAATAGTAATGTAACAGATTTTATAGGAAATGAAATTGGAGTAATAGATCATCACAGTGTTGATGCTTTGGAAAATATAGAATATTCTGATATACGTTCAAGTTATGGTGCTTGTTCAAGCATTATATATGACTACTTTAGAGAGTGTAATATTAAAATGAGTGAAGATGTAGCTACAGCAATTATTATTGGCATTAATATAGATACTGCTATGTTAACTAGAAAGGTACATAGTAAAGATTTAGAAGCTTTTGTTAATTGTTACCAGTTGGCCAATATGGAATATGTAAATTATCATTTGAGAAATTCTATAAAAGCTTCTGACTTAGATTATTATAGGTTTTTACTAAATAGTTTTGTAAGAAAAGATAATATGGTTTTTTGTTATTTTGAAGAGGGATGTCCACAAAATTTATTAGGAATTTTATCTGATTTTATGATGGGACTTCAAGAGATAAATACAGTTATGTTATGTGCTCAAAATAATGAAAAGATAAATATTTCTATGAGAAATGAAATAAGAGAAGTTAATTTATCAAAGGTGATAATAGATTTACTAGACGGAATAGGTCTTGGAGGTGGTCATGAAAATATGGCAGGAGGAATAATTTTTGATAAAAAAGACTTTGATGAAGAAAAGATGAAAAATAATTTCTTTGATAAACTTGAAGAGGAATATAATAGAATTGGATAGAAATAAACCACAGAATTAATCTGTAGGTTTATTTCTTTTTTGATAATCTCTATAGGCTCTTTTCGGCCAAGAAAAGTCAACTGGAAGTTGTGCTCGACCAATAGCAACAAAATCCGAAAATCCTCTTTCAATAATCAAACTTGCTTCCTTTTCTCTTTTAATTTTATTAACACAGATAACAGGAATATTAACATGTTTCTTTATCTCTTTAGCCAAATAAATTACCCAGTTAAGAGGGAAATCTTTTGGTACTTCTACTTTATCAGCGCTTTTTATACCTTCCAAAGGTATACCAGTCGATATATCTAAAAGGTCTACTCCTATATCTTCAAGAATTTTGGCAATTTCTATACCATCTTCTATAGTTGGTTCATTTCCGCCCATTCTATATGCAAGAATAAAATTATCATCAAATAAATCTTTAGTTCTTCTAATTAACTCTCTAGAAAAATACATTTTTTCATATTGACTTTCACCACCATATTTGTCCTTACGAGTATTCCATTGTTTATTATTAAGTTGGCTGATAAGATATGTGTGAGCCCCATGGATTTCTATACCATCAAATCCACATATTTTTGCCCGATAAATGGCTTTAACAAAGTCATCTAAGATATTATCAAGAATTTTTTCTGAGATATTTGCAATTTCTTTTTTGAATCCTGCATGGTGTAATTGGATTATACTTGGAACCCCAAATTTTCTTATTCCTTCTGCTACTCGGCTAAGTCCAGCCATAAAAGAATCATCCCAAAGTCCTAGTTGATTATCACGTAATTTTCCATTGGGAGAAACACAAGTAGCTTCAACAATAATCAAACCATTTCCATCTTCAGCGAGTTTTTCATAATATTCAACTAATTTTTCATTAACATATCCGTCCTTTGATAAAATACTGAATCTCACCATTGGGGGCAAAACTATTCTATTTTGTAAAGTAAAATTTTTAATTTCATATTGACTAAATAAATTCATTCTTCTCTCCTTCAAATTTTATTTATTATATCACAAAATCAAAAAGAATAAAGAAGTTTAAATAGAATTAAAAACTTTAAATTACATAAAAATTGAATATGTTTTAACTTTGATATATAATATATATATATAATTTAAGAAGTTGGAGATAAGTTATGAAAAGAGTGTTAATTAGTTTTATTTTATTATTTGCATTTGCATGTACGTCAATAGAAAAAAATCACTGGCAGAATAGAGGAGCTGTTAAGAAAGAAAAGATAAAATTAGAAGTTGGTGACATAATAATAAATAAAAAATCATGGTGGAGACCTACTAGATTTTTTGGTCATTCGGCTATAGTAATGGAAGATGGTTATTTAGCAGAAGCATATATAATTTTTGGAGATGTACGAAAGATAAAATTAGAAGATTGGCTTAAAAAAGGAGCTAATAAAAAGTTTATGGTATTACGATTAAAAGATATAGATACTGAATTTAAAGTTAAGTTAATGAAAAAATTAAGGGAAGAAATAGGGAAACCCTATGTTCTTTTAACAAGTAAAATGGGAACAAGAGGTTATTATTGTTCACAATTAGTTTGGCAGACGTATTATGAAGTAGCAGAAGAGTTGGGTAGAGAAATTGATTTGGATATAGATAAAGGTTTTTTTGTTTTTCCTTATGATCTTTATAATGTTGAGTTTTTAGAAATTATACATTAATTTTATAATGTTTAAATAAAGTAGACTGATGGTGTGCCATGTCAAGCACACCACTTTACTTTTTCCCTTTACTATTTGCATGGGCATTAGAGAAAAAACTTGATGATTTATTTTGGGAAGAAAAATAATTAAATTTTAGAGGGGAAAATGTTTAAAAAGATTAAAGACAATTTTAATTTGCTAGTTTTCGGAATTGCTAAAAAAAGACAAGATGAAAGAGTAGAAAGTGAAATGAATAAATTGAAAGCAAAGACTTTTGATATTGTTATTTTAATTTTTATCATAAATCATTTAATGGGAGAATTTGAAGAAATATATGTAGATAAGTTTAATCCATTAATGTTTTTAGTAATAATAGTTTTTTATTTTATGGCTTGTAGAATTGGAGTAGGAGCTTTATCTCTAATAAATTATGGTAAAAAGAAAAAGATGATTTATAAATCTGTTCTTGTATTTATAGGTTTGTTATTAGTGCCTATTATTGAAATAAAAAAGCATAGTAAAACAGAAGAGTTTGATATTATATTCATAATAATGGGGATTTTGATAGGCGTAATATATGTTCTCAAGTTAACAAGGAAAGATGTAGATGAAATATTATAGGAATTAGAGAAGTTTTAGAATTTCATATTTATATAATAGAAAATTGGTTAATTGTTTTGATAAATAAAGAAAACGGAATTTAGTCTTATTTTAAAAGGAGGAAAGATGTTAAGGGTAGAAGAAATTTCTAAGAAATTTTGGGAGAAGGACAAAGGAGAGTTTTATGCAGTAAAAAAGAACTCTTTTGAAGTTAATAAAGGTGAAGTTTTTGGACTACTTGGACCAAATGGAGCAGGAAAAACTACTTTGCTTAGGATGCTTATGCATATATTAAAACCTTCAACTGGAAAAATATATGTAGAGGGTAGAAGCTTAGAAGAAAACTTATATGAATTTAAAAAGAAGATTAGCTTTTTATCTGAAAATACAAAGTTATATGAAAAATTAAGTCCAAATGAGCTTTTGGATTACTTTGGTCAATTGTATGAAATAGAAAAAGAAGTAATAGAAGAGAGAAAAGAAAAGATATTTGAAAAACTCCATATGAATGGCTTTAGAAATAAACAAATAGGAAAATTGAGTACAGGACAAAAGCAGAAAACAAGTCTTGCAAGAACAATGATAAATGACGCAGATATTTATATATTAGATGAGCCAACTCTTGGCCTAGATATAATAACAAGTAAAGCTATTATTGACTTTATAAAGGAGAAAAGTAAAGAGGGGAAAACAATCATTTTTTCTACACATTATATGGAAGAAGCTGAATATCTTTGTGATAGAATAGCCTTGTTTCATAGGGGGGAAATATTAGATATAGATACTTTATCAAATTATAAAAGCAAGGGAAGAGGACAGAATCTAAGAGAGATTTTTCTTAGTTATATTGATGAAAGTGAGGCGGAATTAGATGAAAAAAATCTATAATATCTTTAAAAAGGAACTAAAAGAACTATTTAGAGATAAAAAAACAGTAGTAATGTCTATAGTATTTCCTCTAATTCTCTATCCTACAATAATAGTAATTAGCTCTCTTCTGGCTATTATAGGCCAAGATAATATTGAAGAAGTAAAAAGTAGAATAGCTTTTGAAAAAAGTGTTGATTTGAATATTATTAATAAAATCGAAGGGAATGAAGAATTTTTGTTGTTGGAGACTAGTGATTATCAAAATGAAATTAATAATGGACAGTTGGAACTTTATGTAAAAAAAGAAGTAGAAGGAGAAAAGGAAAAATTTATAGTTCATTATGATAGTTCAAGGGAAAATGGAAGAAAATCTATTGAAAGATTTGATGAATTTGCCCAAGAATATAAAAGAGAAAAGCAAGAAGAATATTTGTTAAATAAGGACATCAATGTAGATGTATTAGATATGATAGTAGTAGAGAGAGAAAGTATAGCTAAGGAAGGGAAAGAGGGTAGAAGTCTAATTGCTATGGTACTTCCATTATTTCTCATAATTCCTATTTTTCTTGGATGTTTGTATTCAGCTTTAGATTTGACCTCTGGAGAAAAAGAAAGAAAAACTTTAGAGACACTTATGACATTGCCTGTAAAAAAAGAAGAAATATTATTGGCAAAACTATTTGCAACAGTATCTTTTGGTATGGTAGGTCTTTTGGTAAATGCAATTTCATTAGGTCTTACATTATTTGCAGGTATGGTTTCTATACCAGATCTAAGAAACTTTGTATCTGAAAGTTTATCTATTCCATTTTTATTAATTATGTTAATTTCTATGATTCCAATAATGTTTTTTATAAGTGGAATATCTCTTTTAGTTGGAATTATGGCAAAAGATTACAAAGAGGCACAAAGTTATGCATCTCCCCTTACTATGATAATGTTATTACCTATGTATTTTGTAATAAGTCCAGGATGGAATTTGGAAGGACTTTTAACATATACACCTGTAGTAAATGTCTTTCTATTAATGAAATTGATAGCAATAGAAGGGTTTATATTGTCTTCTTTTTTAAAAGTATTTGCAGTAAATTTAGCAGTGTCTATAGTATCAATGATAGTCTTTGCAAAGTTATTTCAATCTGAAACTATATTGTTCTCAGAAGAAAAGGGCTTTAACTTCTCTTTAAAAAGATTTAAAAATACTAAAAGAAGTTCTTTAGAAGTGAGTGAAGTTGTATTAGTATATTTATTATTAATGTTTGTATTTGTTATTTTTGGTGGGATTTTACAAAGTAAATTTTTATTAATAGGAGTATTTTTAACTCAAGTTTTATTAATCCTTCTACTCCCTATTCTCCTAATTTATACATTAAATATTGATTTTTCTATTTTGAAACTAAAAAGAGTAAAAGGGACAAAATACTTTGATGCAATAGGAATTTGGGCAGTGGGCTTTTTAGTAATGAGAATTTATACAATTATCCAAAATTTCTTATTTCCCCAATCAATGGAGAGTTTGGAAGTGTTAGGAGAATTTCTTAAAGATGCAAATATAGTAGAAAAACTAGTTATTTTATCTTTAGCACCAGCAATTTGCGAAGAAATATTATTTAGAGGGCTTATATATGGTTCATTAGAGAGAAAAATAGGAGTAAAAAAAGCAATAATAATAAGTGGTTTATTATTTGGAGCTTTTCACCTATACCCAGCCAAAATGTTGACTACTGGAATTTTGGGAATGTTTTTTGCTTTTGTTGTGTATAAAACGGGCTCTATCTATCCAGCTATATTAATACACTTTTTAAATAATGCTCTGGCACTTTTATCAAGTGAAGTAATTACTTTGGGAGAGACCTTAAATAAAATGAATGGTATAATAGGTGTAATAGTAGTATTCTTTGTATTTTTTATTGGCCATGGTATAAATTATTTTTATAAACTTTATGTGACAAAGAAAGTAGAAGAAGTAGACAAATAAAAGGCTGACCTTTTTTGCAAGTCAGCCTTGTTATTTCTTATTTATCTTCTTTAGATATAAATATTATTGCACTTCTATCCATTACAAGATATTTTTTACCTTTTACTTCTACTTCTACCTCTAAAAAATCATGTCCATTATCTAAATAGGTATCTACAACTCTATACCACTTTTTCCCGGGTACTTGAGGTAACTCAAAATGTAAAGGTTCCCAATGTGAATTTAAAGCTACATATATATCGTTATCTTTTGGAGTATCTTTATCAACAAAATCTTGTCCACTAATCATAAAAGCGAGAGTTGTTGACCAGTCATTCCAGTCAGGCTCATTTGCTTTTATACCATGCCAAGTAATGTCAGCTATTCCATTTCCACTGAGATCCTTGTCTGTGAAGAAATGAGCTCTTTTTAGTGAATGATGTTTTTTTCTAAATTCAATCATCTTTTTGAAAAACCTGAATATATCTGAAAATTTCTCCAACCGAGACCAATCTATCCAATTAAGTTCCGTATCTTGGCAATAGGCATTGTTATTTCCACCTTGAGTTCGAGCCATTTCATCGCCCATAAGTAACATAGGAACTCCTTGACTTAAGAGTAAAATAACAACAAAATTTTTCATCTGTCTCTTTCTTAATTTAAGAATCTCTATATCTCTTGTTTCACCCTCTACACCATGGTTCCAAGAGTAATTATCATTAGCTCCATCTCTGTTGTTTTCACCATTTTGATAATTATGTTTTTCATTATAACTAACAAGATCCCATAGGGTAAAACCATCATGGGCAGTGATAAAGTTGATACTATGGTATGGTTTACGACCAAATTTTCTAAATAAATCAGGAGAACCAACAAGTCTAGTAGCTAAATCTTTTACTTGACCCATATCGCCCTTTATAAATTTTCTAACAGTATCTCTATATTTTCCATTCCATTCAGCCCAACCAACTGGAAATTCACCAACGTAATATCCACCAGCAGCATCCCAGCCTTCTGCAATCAATTTACTTCCACTAAGTATAGGATCATCTGCCAAGTCTTTTAACAAACTAAGGTCTCCTATCCATCTACCAGTAGAATCCCGACCTAGTATTGCAGCAAGGTCAAATCTAAAGCCGTCTACGTGCATTTCAGTAACCCAGTATCTAAGACTATCGACTACCAATTCTTTTACAACTGTATGGCTACAATTAAGAGTATTTCCCGTTCCAGAATAATTTGCATAATGCCTTTTATTCTCTTCAAGTATATAGTAGATAGAGTTATCAAATCCTTTAAAATTAAGTGTTGGCCCATGTTCATTACCCTCACCTGTATGGTTGTAAACAACATCTAAGATAACTTCTATTCCCTCCTTATGCAAAGCTTTAACAAAATCTTTAAATTCAAATACTTGAGAACCTACTCTCATTCCTAAACTTTGTTCACCTTTAATATAATTTCCTGTAGGTGCAAAGAATCCAACAGGGTTATAACCCCAAACATTACGCAATAGCTCTCCAGTTAGCGGATTAGTTGTAATAAGTTCATTTTTATTAAATTCAAATATAGGCAATAACTCTACTGCTGTAATTCCCAAATCTTTAAGATGTTTTACTTTTTCAATAACTCCTTCATAAGTACCTCTATTTGTAACACCACTATTTTTGTTCATTGTAAATAGGCTAATATGCATTTCGTATATAATCGTATCTCTAAAGGGAATTCTTGGGTGAGTATCATCTTCCCAATCATATTGGCTGTCGTCAATAATAATCCCTTTCACATATTTTCCCGAGTCTAGTTCAGAAAAACTAAGGTCATCTGAACAACCCTTTTCATAACAATAAATAGCTTCATTTTCAAAATTAAACATACCAGAAATTGCTTTTGCATATGGGTCTATTAATAGTTTATTTATATTAAATCTATGACCAACTTCTGGTTTATAGGATCCACTTATTCTATATCCATAATACATGCCACTGGTAATATCTTCTACAAATATATGCCACACATCACCAGTTTTATTCTTTTTAGAATCTAGTTTGAATTTTACTAATGGTTCTTCATCATAAAAATTTTCAAATATTTCAAGATAAACTTCTTTAGCAT
>CAZFBB010000129.1:0-8565 GCA_964517235.1 uncultured Fusobacteriaceae bacterium | reverse complement strand
GGTTTCTCCCCTTAACTTAATCTAAATTTCTTATATAGGTACATCTAAATAAAAAACAAATAAAACTTTTTTTTAAGAAAATTTTATTTGTCTATAGTCTCTAGATTAACCTATATCTTTATTTTAACATGGTTTCTTCCACTATTTTTAGCGAGATATAAACCACTATGGGCTTTTTCTATTAATTCTTTTGAAGAAATATATGGTGAACCTAATGCAAGACCAATACTTACTGTTATACCTAGCTCTAGTGTACCAATTTTGATAATGTTTCTCTCAATGTCTCTTCTTATTTGTTCAGCTAATTCAATGGCGCTTTTATGATTTGCACCTTGGTAGATTAATAAAAATTCTTCTCCACCAAATCTAATAGCTTCAATATTTCTGTATGATTTTAAAGATTTTGCAAGGTGTTCTAAAACAACATCTCCAATAGGATGACCAAAATTATCATTGATACTTTTAAAGTAATCTATGTCGACAATCATGATAGAATAATCTTTTTGTTCCTTTTCTAATGTTGGCAATAGGATATCTGAATATTTTCTGTTATAAAGTTTTGTTAGTGGATCTATGTAAATTTTTTCAATTTCTTCTTCATATTTTAATGTTTTTTCAAAGTTAATGTTAGCTTGTTCGAAAAAACTTTTTAATTTGAACATTGAAAATTTATTTATTCTTTTATCACTATTGATAAATAAATATGAATTAAAGTTATCATTATTGGTAAAAATAGAATTAAAACCTTTTACTTTTAAGTTATTCTCCCCATTCCATGTAGATTCTTTTTCAGTAAAATTATTATTTTTGAGAGAAAATATTTTACTTTTTTTAGTTTTTTTATTATAAAGATAAATAAAAATAGACTTTGAAAAAAACAACTTATTAATAAGCAATAGAAATTCTCTCATTTGACTATTTATAGTTTCATCTTTTAATAAGAGCATATTTAATAGACTGATTTCTTCTTGTAAACTAAATCTTTTGGTACTTTTATAAAATATATTTAGAAAATAAAAAATTAGAACTAATGTTATAAAATAAAATAACTTTGCAATATTAGTTTCATAAAACTTTGGAGATACGTTTATATATAAAATATCTTCATTTTTGCTTAAGTTTCCATCTTTAGTAAAGTATTTAACCCTAAAGGTATATTCACCCTTTGGAATGCCAATATAGGTCAATTCTCTTTGATTTTTAAGGCTTATCCATGGGTTGTTATTGACTTTTATAGCATAATTCTTGCTACTATTAGCTAAATAGTTTAAATTACTAAATTTTAAAATAAAACTTCTATTGTCATTAGCAATATTTATTTTGGTTTTATTTAATAAATCCACATATTCATTATTTGAGAGGTATGTAAGAGATGTAAAAGATATAGTTTGTTCCTTTTCAAATTTTTGAATAAAGTTGTGATTAATTCGTGTAATACCTAAATCTCCTCCAAAATAGAGATGACCATCAGTGTCTAAATATACACTACCTGGATTAAATTCACCTTCTTGTATTCCATCTAAACTTTTATAAGCAACATATTTATGATTTTTGTAATAACCCAAAACACCATTTCCACTTAACCAAAGTCTATTATATTTATCCATTCCCATGGCCAAAATTGAATTACCTAAAGGTTCAATAGGAACCTTTTCCAATGTACTTTCCTTTTTATTAAATTTGAATAGGCCTAAACTTAAATCTCCAAGATAGAGCTCTTCACCATTATCATATAAAGACCAAGGTTTTGGAGAAGTATTGTTTTCATAGGAGTAATAAGAAAAAAGATTTGTTTTAATATTATAAGAGACCAAACCTAGTCCGAAGACGCTAATCCAAATCTTGTTAGGAAATTTGGTGTCGCCAATGATTGCCGTTATTCTATTTGATCCTAATAGTATCTTATTTATTTCGGTTAATTTTTCTGTATCCAAATTGTATTGGTATAAACCAAGCTCACTTCCTATATATAAAGTATTGATTCTGTTAAAATAAAGAGATCTTATCTCGTTAGTCTTCAGTCCATTTTCTTTATTGATAGTTTTAATAATATTCCCTGTATTATCTAAGATATATACACCATTATATTTTGAACCTAAAAAAATCATGTGTTCGTGAGAAATAACAGTATTTGATGAAACATTAAGTAGAGTATAAAGTTTGTCCTTTTCAAAGTTATATTTAACTAAACCATTATTTCTACTGGCAATTAAAAGATTATCCTCACTGTCATTGGCTAATCCCCATGCATTTATGGGTTTTACTCTGTTAGTAAGAAGAGTTTCAAAATTTTCACCTTCTAAATTTGTAAAGCTATAACCATAATCAGTTCCAATCCATAATAAGTTTTGACTACTTTCAAAAACATCATAAATTCTATTATTTACTAGACCTTCATGAGTTTCATTTTTATATTCATAAAATTTTTCATTGTGATAAAGATAAAGACCATCATCGGAACCTATCCACAAATTCTTCTTTGAATCAACATATAAACAATTAATAAAACTATGTATCTCTATATTATATTTTTTAGAAACAGAATCTTTATAAGCATAGACCTCATCTTTTTTTGAATAGAGGATATAATCTTTATAAAGAACAATTGAATTTACTTCTTCTTTCTCAATATATTTTAGCTTATTGTTTTCAAAATTATATTTTATTAAACCTTTGTTGCTAGCAATATATAAGAAATTATTATCTGTAAATAAATCATTTATTTTAAAGTTTTTTAAGGGGAGTAGAGATTTTATTTCTTTGGTTTCTTTATGAAGCAAAAAAATTCCGTTATAGGTTCCTATTACCAATTGATTATTATTGTTTTCAACTATATCTTCAATAAAAGTATCAACTAAGTCTAATTTGAAAATTACAAAAGAATCTGTCTCGTAATTATAAAGGTTAATCTTGTTACCAAAACCACCAGACCATAGATTGCCATCGTTATCTTTGTATAAAGTTCTAATTTCATTATCTCCAATGAGATTATTATTTGCAGTCCCATTATAGTAATGACGCATGTCATAACCGTTAAAAGCAGTGAGTCCCATATAACTTCCTAGCCAAATTAATCCGTTTTTATCCTCTTCAATTCCCCTTATACTCCTTTGTAATAGTTCATCATTACTAAGTTTTTTTTGAAACTGATAAGGATAGTTTATTGGAAATATATAATTAATTAAAAATAAAAATAAAAATAAAATAAATATTTTCATATTATATCCTCCCTTATTATTAAGATTTTAACTCTATTATCAAAAAATAGCAAACATTTTAATAGAATTTGATATAATAAAAAAAAGAGTAATATAGACATATTTGTTAAGCTAAGAATCTATTATAATAAAGTTGAAATTTAAATGGAAGAAATAATTTAAGTAATAAAAAAATAATACAAATTTTTTAAATTATTCTTTGAAATCTGAGTTTAAAAAGAAGTTTTATTCAATTTACTTTGGATAATATTTTTTAATCATTATATAGGTTATATTTTTGAACTTATATAAACTTTTTTGATTTTTCTTATTTAAATTATAAACTTTATGTATAAATTTGATAGAGGTGGAAATATAATTATATCTATATTTTTGTTTTATAAATATTAATATTAGGAGGTTAGATGAGAGTAATTATTCAAAGAGTTAAAGAAGCAAAAGTTTTGGTAGATAATAATATAGTAGGTCAAATTGGTAAAGGACTTATGATTTTGTTAGGAGTAACTCATGGAGATACAGAAAAGGATATAGAGTATTTAGTTAGAAAAGTAACAAAATTAAGAATATTTAATGATGAAAATGATAAAATGAATTTGAGTTTAAAAGATATTAGCGGTGAATTATTAGTTGTTTCACAATTTACCCTATATGGAAGTTGTGAAAAAGGATTAAGACCTAGTTTTTCAGAAGCAGCAAAGGCAGATATAGCAAATGAATTATATAAAAAATTTATTACTTTAACAAAGGAAGATGGATTTAGAGTAGAAGAAGGTAGTTTTGGTGCACATATGGAAGTAGACTTTATTAATGATGGGCCAGTGACATTAATTTTAGATAGCCCAAAAAAGTAAAAAGAGATTGACTCAAATTGTAATAGAACCTGTAAAGTGCACACTTAATAAAAGAGTCCAAGCTTTATAGGTTTTTTGTTGTATCAAAATTAAACTATTAATTATGAATGGAGTAAATATGAGTAGAAGATGCTTTTCTGAAAAAGAAAGAAAAATATTAGAAAAAATAGATTTGTTCCTAAGGAATCAAAAGCAAATATTTCATATACAGATGAATTTAAGAAAGTATTTATTAAATAACATTTAAAAGATAAATTTCAAAGAGTTATCTTTGAAGAGTTTCAATATCAATGTACTTGGGTTAAAGAGAGTTAATGTAGCTGGTAAAATCTGAAAGAAACTATAAAAAAATAGATTTTGTTAACTTCTAATTTATCATATGAGTGTTTGATTTTTACTAAATAAGGTATGAGTTGTCCAACATAGATTTAGTCATTCATGTTTTTAAGAAGTTATATTACTTTTGTATCAAAACAAAAGTAATGATTATTTTTCAAAATTTTTTGTTTATCTTTAACTTTTAAGTTATCCTTTTTACAAAGTACATAATCTAATGATAATTAGAAGTAAACCTAAAAAAAATAATGAATAGCGTCTGTATCTTTTATACATCCTTTTCCCCCTTTGAAATTACTTTATATTATAATTATACTAATAATTTGTAAAAAAACTGTAAATGAATTAATAAGAAAATTTTTGACTAAGGCTTTGTAAATTAAAACTATAATAATACTTAGATTTATTTAATATATACTAAAAATCTATATTTTATATTTATCAAAAATTCATTTTTAGTATATACTACTTATGTGTCCTTTAAGGCAAATGTCCACATAATTGTTAATAATTCCATTTTGTTTTCAATTACTTCCTTCTTTAGTTTTGGACATTTGCTCTTTTTCATTCAAAACTTAGGCTTCTAAGCCTTTTTTTTATACTTATAGATATTATAATTTTTTGATAGAGTTAGAGATAAATGAAGTTTATATTTATATAATTAATAACAAAAGATTAAAAATAGAGTAAAAGTGATTTTGAAATTAATTTTAATTTAATAATCAATATTTTGAGATACCTTTTCGTATAGATATTTTAAAGATAATAGTTTTTATCATAAGAGAGAAGATTCCTTGAATGCGAAAAGCGCCATTAAAAATAATAATAAGGAATTTCAATATATTGTATCATTTTTTGTATACAATTCAATATAAATGTTGATTTTTTTTAAAAAAATGTGTAAAATAAATCAAAATAAACGAGGGGGTAAAAGATGATAGATACGAAAAAAATATGGATGAATGGAAAACTTGTTAATCATGATGAGGCACAAGTACACGTCTTGGCACATACCCTTCATTATGGTTCAAGTTTCTTTGAAGGAATAAGAGCATATGAAACTGCTGAAGGTTCTGCTATATTTAGATTAGATGAACATATTGATAGATTATTTGATTCATGCAAGATTTATAGGACAGAAGTTCCTTTTTCAAAAGAAGAAGTCAAGCAAGCTATTTTTGATGTAATTAAAGCAAACGAATTAAAATCAGCTTATATTAGACCTCTTATTTATAGAGGTTATGGGAAATTAGGAGTTAACCCAACAATGTCCCCTGTAGAAGTGGTGGTTGCAGCATGGTTTTGGGGAGCATACCTAGGAGAAGAAGCAATAAATAATGGAATAAATGCTATGACATCTTCGTGGAGAAGGTTAGCACCAAATACTATGCCAACTCTAGCAAAAGCTGGAGGGAATTATTTGAGTTCGCAACTTATAAAAATGGAAGCATTGGAGAATGGATATGACGAGGGAATAGCTCTTGATTATAGTGGAGTTGTTAGTGAAGGAAGCGGAGAAAACTTATTTCTTATTAAAGATAGAGTAATCTATACACCGACTTTAGCTTCGTCAGCATTATTAGGAATTACTAGAAATACAATTTTGGAGATTGCAAAAGAACTTGGATTTGAAATAAAAGAGCAAGCTATTCCAAGAGAAATGTTATATATAGCTGATGAAATTTTTCTTACTGGAACTGCAGCAGAAGTTACTCCAGTGGCTAGCATAGATAAGATAAAGATTGGTAATGGAGAAAAACCAATGACAAAAGCTATACAGTCTTTTTATTTTGATTTGGTAAAAGGCAAAAAAACAATAAAAAAAGAATGGTTAACCATAGTAAAATAAAGTAAAAACTGGAGGGAATTCCAGTTTTATTTTTTGAAATTCTAGATACCGCTTTAGAATAAGGTTTTCTTAAAATTTCTAAAGAAGGGAAAAAAGGTATTAGATACGTATAATCCAGCTATAATTCTTGTAAAATCTTCTTTTAAATGATAAAATAGTGAGATAAATAGAAATGGAGTGATTAAAATGGATTTGGAAAAATTAGATAGAAGAGTTACTGTAATTGTAGAAAAGTTAGACGAATTTGGCTATGATATGAGAGAAGATTTTGATGATTTGTTAAATCAAGAACCTAAACTTAAAGAAGTAATTCTTAGTAATAAATTAAAGAAAATAGAGTATTTTCATGATAAAGAAAATAATAGAGTGGGATTTTATATTGCAAATTTACATATAACATTTGAATTTACCTATGGTGAAGATGAAGAGGGTCCTTGGTATGAGGTAGATTGTCATATTCTTGACGTTAATACTGGCGACGAATAAGGAGAAATATGAATAAAAAGTTAAAAAGATTCGTAAAATACTATAAACCTTATAAAAGTCTTTTTATAATTGATTTTGTTAGTGCTTTTATGTTAGCACTTTTGGGATTAGTTTTTCCATTTTTAACAAGTAAGATAATAGATGATTATATACCTAATGGAAAAAATGAAGAATTTATAAAAGTTTTATTAATATTAGTAGGAGTACAATTATTAATGGCTATATTTAGTTATATAGTTATAAGTTGGGGTCATATACTAGGAATAAGAATAAGACAAGATATGAGAGAAGATTTATATGGACATCTCCAGAAATTATCTATGTCATATTATGATAAAACAAAAACTGGAGAAATAATCTCGAGAATAATGGGAGATTTGGAAATAATTAGTGAGCTTGCTCATCATGGTCCTGAAGATTTCTTTATAGCTCTTGTAATGCTTGTAGGCTCATTTATACTAATGTTCTCAATGAGTCCTTTGTTAACTTTTCTTGTATTTGCTTCTTTACCTTTATTTTTTTATTTTGCCCTTAGACAAAATAGAAAGATGAAAAAAGGTTTTAAAGACGTAAGAAAAAAGAATGCAACTATGAGTTCTGAAATAGAAGATACTATTGCGGGAATAAGAGTAGTAAAAGCATTTGCAAATGAAGAGTATGCTAAAAAAAGATTTGACAAAAGCAATGAATTAGTTGGAACAACTATTTCAAAAGTATTTAAAACTCTTGGAATTTTGCACTCTGGTATGGCATTTTTCTCAGGTGGAATACAATTAGTAGCACTTTTATTTGGTGGATTTATGATATTTAATGGACAATTAACTCTTGGAATTTTAGTAGGATTTTTCTTATTTACAAGTAAGTTTCTTGAGCCAATTAGAAAAATTATCAATTTACTTGAGATGTATCAAAGTGGAATGGCTGGTTTTGATAGATTTGCAAGAGTAATGAGCACAGATCCAGATATAGAAGATAGAGAAAAAGCTAAAAACCTCTTGGTTCAAAGGGGAGAAATTAAATTTGAAAGTGTGTCGTTTACATATAATCATGAAGAAGAGGGTGTATTAGAGGAGTTAAATCTTAGGGTAAAAGGTGGAGAAACTTTGGCACTTGTTGGACCTAGTGGTGCAGGTAAAAGTACTATATGTAGTTTAATACCTAGATTTTATGAGGTAAACAAAGGTAGAGTAACTATTGATAAACAAGATGTAAAACAACTTACACAAAAATCTCTTAGAGAAAATATAGGAATTGTTCAGCAAGATGTATTTTTGTTTAATGGATCTATAAAGGAAAATATATCTTTTGGAAAGTTAGAGGCTAGTGATGAGGAGGTAATAGAAGCAGCTAAAAAAGCAAATGCTTATGAATTTATTATGGAATTACCAGATGGCTTTGATACTTATGTTGGAGAAAGAGGAGTAAGGCTTAGTGGAGGACAAAAGCAAAGAATCTCTATAGCTAGGATTTTTCTTAAAAATCCAAAAATACTTCTACTTGATGAAGCAACTTCTGCCCTTGATAATCATACAGAATTATTAATTCAAAATTCACTTAATGAACTGGCTAAAAATAGGACAACAATAATTATCGCTCATAGACTTAGTACAATAAAAAATGCTGATAGGATAATTGTATTAGATAGGAGTGGAGTGGTAGAAGAGGGAAATCATAATGAACTTTTAGAATTAGAAGGGCATTATGCAAAATTATATAAAGCACAATTTCATGGATTTATTCCAGATAAAGTATAAAAATGGCGAAAGCCATTTTTTCAGGTTGAAGACAAACAACTAGTTTTTTGAAAAAACATCATTACTTTTGT
>CAZFBB010000128.1:0-9016 GCA_964517235.1 uncultured Fusobacteriaceae bacterium | reverse complement strand
TTAGTTTCACCTATACAGGTAGCATCACCAGAAGCTAGTATTGATGGTTTTAGATTATCAACTATCTGGACTGTAAACCAAGATGTAAAAGGTTTTGACTGGACATGGATTGCTTCTAAAACAGAAGGAACTTTTGAAGGATTCAGACTAGGTGGAATTTACGACCAATTTGATAAAGGTGGAAAAATTTATCAATTAGGTGGATTTGTTAGTAATGTAAAAGGAGACGTTAAAGTAGGACAAGTATTTACAGGAGTTAGTTTAGCTCAAAAAGCTGAAGGATTTAGAGTATTTGGATTAGTAAACTATGCTGAAGAAATGAAAGGTGTAGATATTGGGTGGGTTAACTTCGATAAAAAAATGGAAGGTTTCCAATTTGGATTATTTAACTATGCTGAAGAGTTAAATGGATACCAAATAGGATTAATAAACTATGCTAAAAATAGTTCTATTTTCCCAGTATTACCAATATTTAATATGGCAAAATAGTTAAAATATAATAGTAGAGCTAGAGGTTAACTCTAGCTTTTTTATTTTATAAAAATTAAATTGCTAGATTATTTGCTCTTAATACTTTTTAATATTTTAAAGTTTTTCTTCAAAACTTAATAAAGTTAAAGATTAAAATTTATTAGTTTTTAAAATTAAAAAAATATAGTTATTCTAAAGATAAAATTATAATAATTTTACTGTACAAAGCCCTTTAATTATAAATATTATTTTATTAAGTTAATAGAAAAAGAAGATAAGAACTGGTTGGTTTCTAGTAAAAATAGTAATAAGATATCTACAGAGGTAAGGAGGTGTCTTATGACAAAAGATTTAAAAAGATTAGAAGAGGAACTTGAGTTTTGTAATGAAATTATGCATGATATGGAACACAAATTAGAAGATGCCTATATGGAAGAAAATTCAAAAGAAATAAAAAGGTGTCAAGAAGCATTAAAAACTCTTGATAAAGAGTTTTTTAAAATCAAATATGAAATGAATCATCATGTTCATTAAGAGAGTAGCTTTTCTACTCTCTTTTTTTGAATATATAACTAAATTATTGTTAATTAATTAGTTAAGCTCACTGGTTTTTTTTTAATTTCTTTTCCTATAAATACACTAGCTATCAAGAGCCCAACTACACAAAAAATTATAACTGGGAAAAATACATAAGTGTATGAACCAAAGGTTTCTTTTATAAATCCACCAATAAACCCTTGTAATAAAGCTCCTATTCCATAGGCTGTAAATAGTATCCCATAGTTTATAGTATAATTTACTCTCCCAAATAAATTCACTGCAGAAGCAGGTACAATTGCAAGCCATCCTCCAAGATTCATCCAAAAAATTCCAAAAGCTATAGCGAATATTATTACATTATTTGTAAATGCTAGAGATAATAAAGCAGCTGTAATAATTAAAGTATAGGAAATAAAGATTGTTTTTCTTGTTCCTAATTTATCAGTCAATGCACCAAATATAGGTCTGCCAATACCATTAAATATTGCAAAGAAAGAAGTAAAAAGTGCAGCATTTTCAGGAGTTAATCCAATAGCTTCTTGTGCATATGAACTACTTAGCCCTATCATCATAAGCCCAGAAAATGTACCTATTACAAAACATATCCACATTGCATAAAATGTAGTTGTTTTAAGCATTTCTTGTGGATTATAGTTAAGAGAAGCTTCTATTCCCTTACCTCCCATATCAACTTTTTTTTCTGGAAACTTAAGTGTTAATGATAACAAACTTAAAACTATTGCAAAAGCAACTCCAAGTATTTTAAATGCACTAAATACACCAAACTTTGTAATTAGAGCACTTGCTATTGGTGCAGTTACAAATGGTGATAGACCAAATCCTAAAAGAGTTAAACCAACTGCAAAGCCTTTTTTATCAGGAAACCACTCAGTTACTACTGCCATTGGAATTCCATAAACTATACCAACACCAATACCACCAAGTACCCCATATGTAGCAACAATAAATCCAATGCTATTAGCAAAACCAGCCATTATCCAAGCAATAGATATAAGAATAGAGCCAAATATCGCTAAAACTTTTGGATTTATTTTTTTAATAAATCTTCCTGCTACAGGCATAGAAAAAGCATAAAATAGTAAAAATATAGTATAAGGCATACTTGCCATGGTAGAACTAATATATACCCCATGATTTTCATTCAATGCACTTATAAGAGGTTTTTGGAATACTCCCCATGAATAAATTGTTCCCATACACAAAAACATAACTAAACCACTTAATATATAAAATTCTCTTCTCTTCATAATCACTCCTACCCTAAATATATTCTTTATCTAATATTATAAATAAACTTTTATTTCCTTTAGTTAACAATTTAAGTATAGCATAGAGCTTAATTTTGAAAAAGAGGTTTTTTGAAAAATGCTGAGTTTTTTTACAAAAACGCCTTTTTTTAAAGATATTTAGCAGAGGTATAAATATTTAAAGCAAGTATAAATTTAAAATTGCAGAAGTAGTTTTAAAAAAATACCTAGGTAGTTAATAAAAAATTCCTTGATTTTTATATAATATCCCTTTTATATATTTTATTTTTAAGGAGTATCATTTAGTAAATTGATAATTTACCAAAGAATTTATAACTTTAATAAATACTGAAAAAAATTATAATTTAATATTTATTAAAATAAAAATTTATGATTTTCAAAAAATTACAAAAAAAAGAAGGTTAAAACCTTCTCTAAATTTTACTATATTCCAGCAACAGACTTAAATTTAGTCTTTAATGAGCTTATCCCACTAGCAATAGTATCAATTTCTGTAGATATTGCAGATACTTGCTTATCAGCTTTTTTTGATTTCATTTCTAAAACTACAGTTTCTATAGTATTCAAATAGGTATTTAACTCAGTGTATCCTGAACTTTGACTTCGTACAATTGAATAAACTGTTCCACTTGTATCATTAAGTTCACCATTTAACTTTTTAATAAAGTCATCTAAAATAGTAGCATCACCAGCAACTAAAGAAGTTCCATTTTGATATTTCTCTACAACAGTAAGAGCATTTTTTGTTAAATCTTTTACTAATTGAATATTATTAATATCACCAGCTTTCTGATTTAAAAAATCTCCAAAAGCGCATCCTGTAGTAAATAACAAGCTCATTGTCAATCCAAATAAAATTAAAATTCTTTTCATAATATACCTCCTTGTATTATAATTAATTATACTTTATAAAAGGTACTCTAGTCAATAAAAAATGTTCTAAAAAAAGAATTTTTTTCAATAAAAGCACATTAAAACATTTTAATTTTATAAAACACTTTTCCTAGTCATAGAAGAAATATTTTTTAATCCTTGTTCTTCATATAACTGATTTAATTTTTCTCTACCTTTAGCTCCATTATCTATTGCAAATTGTAGTTCAGCAGGCCTCATTAATTTTATATTAAGACATTTAAAATCATTAAAAAATTTATCAAATTTTGCTATAGAAATAAACAAACCAATATTTCCATTGGAATTATTTAGGCTCCACTCACTGGGAGCTCCATCCATATGAAGTTGTAAGATTAAATATGGAGTTTCCTTTAAAACTTCATCTAAATCATCTAAATAGACCATACTTCTACCAGTTTCATAAACAAGATTTTTTTGCCATGACATATCAAAGTCATCTATACCTTCATTTGTTTCTATAAAAAACTCAACATTATTTCCTTCACAAGCAAAACCATTAGTACATATAATGTGTGTATCTTTTTTTGTTTTTAATAGATTTATAGTTCTATCTTCATTTCCCCAACTTGGATAATCTGGATCAAAGGGATTCATTTCTGGTAATTGATGACTTTCCAATATATTTCCAACTTTATTCCATA
The DNA here is from genome assembly GCA_964517235.1 of uncultured Fusobacteriaceae bacterium. Taxonomy (GTDB): domain Bacteria; phylum Fusobacteriota; class Fusobacteriia; order Fusobacteriales; family Fusobacteriaceae; genus CAZFBB01. The sequence continues at coordinate 5,160 of CAZFBB010000128.1, read as the reverse complement.
TTTCTATATTTTTATCCATCTTCTCCTCTTTCTTCTTCTAAAAAATTATTAAAAATTCCCATTAATAAATTATATTCATCATAAGTTACTAAATTCATATTTGTAATCTGTCTAGATACATCATAGATTTTGAAACACAAATGATTATCTAATTCTAAAACTTCTCAAATTATATTATCTCCAATTTAATTAGGTTCAAATAATTATATAATTTCTATTATTCTCTGTCAATTTATATTATGTTATAATAGTTGAAATAATCTAAGTTAGATAAAAAAGATAAAAAATTCAAAAAAATTTTTTTAGAGTATCCATATCAAAAGAAATAGATATAAAAAGTTATGGTAAAAAGAAAAATTTACCAGCTAAATTGTTTTTAAAACTATTTAAAAGACTATTTTCAATATATTAAATAATATTATTAATTTAAAATTTTAAGGAAAAATTGTATAATTATATAAAATAAAGAAAAGGGAGTAACTATGAAAAAAGAAAAGTTTTTGAAAATTTTAAAAGTTTTAGCAATATTTTTGTTAATTGTTATAGCCATATATCCTCGGGCTGGAGGAGGAGGTAGAAGCGGAGGAAGTTCTAATAGTGGTGGTAGTGGTAATATTGACATTAGTATGATAATATATTTTATTTGGCATATGATACCGAGAAGTTATGACTCTCCACTAGTAGTTGGATTTAAATTATCTATCTTATCTTTTATGGCATATTTAATATATCAAGGTATTAAAACACCAGTACAAAATAATGGAACTCAGAGAAATCGATATAAAGATTACAGTCTTAACAAAAACTCTTTAGTTCAAAAAAAAGATATTGAAGGTCAAGAAAAATTTCTTGAAAGAAATCCAAAGTTTGATAAAGAGGAGTTTATGAAAAAGGTTCATAAGTCCTTTTTCGCAGTACAAAATGCTTGGGAAGAAAAAGATTTATCAAAAGTAAGAAAATATATCTCCGACGGAGTTTATCAAAGATTTAATACTCAATTTGAAATGATGAAAGTTCTTGAACAAGTAGATAAAATTACTAATTTAAATATTATCTCTTCTATAATTGATAAATTTGAAGTTGATGGAGAATATGATATAGTCCACGTTGGAATTATGGCAGATATTGTAGATCAATCATCAAGCAAAAAATTTCCTGAATTAAATGAATATGCTAAAGAAAGATTTATAGAATATTGGTCTTTTATTAGAAAAAAAGGAATTAATAAACATAATATATATGATAGTGATAATTGCCCAAATTGTGGTAGTATCTTACCAAATAATATGGGAGAAGTAAGTAAATGTGATAGTTGTAGTACCATAATTAATAAAGGTGATTATGACTGGGTTTTGGCTGAAATAAGTCAAGTATCAGATTACTTAGAGGAAAAAACTATAAAAGCAAATAAAACATTGATAGAAGGTAAGGAAAGATTAGGAAAAAGTTATAAAAATTTTAGTATACAACATATAGAAGATAAAGTAAGTAATGGATATATACAAATTCATAAAGGAATAGCATATGAAAAACCTGAAATGATGAGAAGATTTGTTTCAGATAAACTATGGCCAAAAGTATCTAAAACTCAAACAGGATATATATTTAGTAGATTTTACCTTAATAATGTAAAAGTTATCGATTATAAAAGAGAAGATAATAAAGATATATTAGCTGTAAAGATTAAAGCATCTTATAAAAGAGTAAGAGTTGTTAACAATAAATTGTTATCTTTAGATTCATTTATTAAATCAAAAAGTGAAGTTCTAATTCTTCAAAGAGAAAGTGGTTTGGAATCAAAGGGAGATTTATATAGTCATTCTTGTCCAAATTGTGGTGGACCTCTTGAAGACACAATAGATGTAAATTGTCCATACTGTGGTGCAGTATTAACAAGTAGTAAATATGATTGGGTAATAGACAATATTATTCCAGCATATGAATTTAATAATTTTGTTCAAAGTGGAATTAGAACAAATCCAATTGGTAAAAATGGATATAGTATTAACGAAATTATCCTTAATAATATGTTGGTAATTATGTATTCTGATAGAGAGATTAACTCTAAAGAGCTTAAATTTGCAAAAGATACAGCAAAAAAACTTGGATTTAAACCAAGTTTAATAGATGTTCTATTCGATATGGCAAAACAAAATAGATTATCTCTCAAATTCCCTAGGAATGAAAAGGAATATGATAAACTTATTAAGTATATGAAAAGAGCAATGGAAGCAGATGGAATAATAAAAGAAGAGGAAATAAAAGTATTAAATGAAATAAAAGAAACACTTGGAATTTTATAACATATCTTATATAAAGGGGGGATTAGGTTTCTTGGAATTATAGCAACCATTAGGTTGCTATATTACCAAGCTTTAAGGATAAGTCCCCTCTTATTTATATTTAATATTTTAACAAAAATCTAACTTGATTTTTTTATATTTATACCTACATTCAAATCTCTATCTATTGAGTGACCATACTCACAAGTATAGACCTAATCTGGTATTTTGAAATTTTATTTTCCCCTATTACAAACAGAATAAGTTTTACTTGATAAATAGAATCTATCTATCTCTACAAGTTCTTTTCCTCATAGTTCAACTTTATATTTAAGCATTGTAGTGAATATTCTATACTCTACTTATCTCTATTAAACCTTTACCATCTTCCTTATAATTAATGTAAAGCCTTTTACCGTTAATAGTTCCACTAAATTCATTAAGAAGAGGTATAATTTTAATAATTTTTTGAATTTCTTCTATTTGATGTTTTTCTAAAACCTCAATTACATCAAATAAAAACATACTCATACTTTCATAATTGTATTCTTTTTTAAATATTTCCTCATTTGATTGCGTTTCTATTTTTTCCTCATCTAATTGTGCTAATTTTATTTCCTCATTTAATTTCGTTATTTTTATTTCTTCATTAGATTTCGTTATTCTATTTTCTATAATAATTCCATTTAGTACTTTTAATATATATGCTTTATTTGCTTTTGCAAATATATCTCTATTTAGCTTGTTATCAAGCTGGTTTAACTCTTCTAAAAAGAAATTATATGCTTTATCTCTTATTTCTTCCTTTTCTATTTCTGGTTTTTCCTCATATAATTTCCATAGTTTTTCACTTTCATTGTTAAATAATTGTTTTTGCTTATTTTCCTCATTAGATTTCGTTATTTTCTTTTCTAATTTTTTCTTTTTATCTTCTTTATTAATTATATATTCTTCAGCCCAATAATTTTTCAAAGCTTCTTCAAAATATCTTTTATAAGATTTTTTACAATTTAGACTTGTATACTCTGCTGTGCCCAAAACATATTCAAAATCATGTTCTTCAAGTGCTTTTTCTATTAAAAAATTTAAAGAATTTAATTTTCTAGCCTGTGGAGGCAAAAGACCTAATATTTGTTGAACTTTTTCAGTTTTTTCCTCACTAACTTTCGGTTTTTTATCCTCATTTAATTGCGTTTCTTTCAAATCTTTTTCTTCAACATAAGCAATTCTAAAATCTTCCCTCTCTTTAAAAAAGTTTTCTTGTTGAATTCTATTATGTTCTTCATCAAAGTAAAATTCAAATTCAGCTTGTTCCCATTTCTTATTTTTTATTACTCTATAATCTTTTAAAAAACCCATTTCTTTTAATAATATACAACTTTCTTCCATACGCTTTACTGTTCTAGCCAAGTTTTTTTTATCCCATTTTAGTGGAATACGCCTAGCTATATAAAAAGCTGGTCTCTTTAAATATAATTTATTATTTCTCCACTTTGTAATTTGGGTATATACAGATCTAGTTACTGCATCTTTTATCTTTAATAAATCTTCTGAATTAAATACTAAATAACCTTTTCTCACTATATTCTCATAAAAATAATCTGAAAAACTTATTTTGTATATTTCTTTAATTCTTCCATCTTCAAATAACTCTTCTTCTCTTCCACTAGCATCAATTTTAGACACTATTCTAATATTCATTATATTAGTTTTTATTTCATCTTCTAATGTCTTTTTATATTCATTTGAATAAAGAGAATTCTTAAATTTATAATTACTTTCATTCATTTTATTCAAAGCTTCTTTTACTTTTTTATAATAAACAGAAGGAATTTTTTCAAATTCTTCTCCTAAATTTCTTATAATCTCTGTTGGAGTAGTATAAAAAGTTCTTCCATAACCATTATCTCTCATAATTTTAGTAAGAGAAATAAAAACTCTCTCTTCAAATTCACCTGGTATAGTTCTATTTACCAAAGGAGTTACTTCTATATATGCAGAACCATCTGTCTTAAAGTGATACTTCATTATCTGATTCTTTTTTAGTCTTTTATTTTTAGAAAATATAGGATATTCAACTATATTCATCTCCATACGAATTAAATCTCTATTTTTTTCCATTTCAACTAGAGAGTTATCTACATCCAAATACTCTTCTACTACTTCTACCGGACTTTCAAGTTCTATAACTTCATCAAATTCAATATCAATTAATTCTTTCTTCATTTATTCTCCTCATTATATTCCCCTTTTTTAACGCATTTTAATGAGGAATACAATAAAATATACCTTAAAACTTGTATAAAAGTCAAGTTTATATATTAATTTAACGTTTTTTAATGAGGAAATTTAATGCTATCATTTAAATTATTATTATGGTACAATAGATGTGTTTAAATAACGTAATTATATGAGGATTTTTTTTATTAGAACATATAGGACAATCTTATGAGGATATTATCCGGAATTTAATGAGGAATATAGGGTAATTTTATGAAGAAATAAACCATATCCTTAAGGTTATTTATAGGGTTATTTAATGAGGAGTATAAACGATATTAAGTGAGGAAATATATGGTAATTTTATGAGGGGCCAAAAGCCTTTTTGACCTTATTTATCAATATGTACAGAGAAGCATTAATATACTAAACATTTTAATATATAAATAACAACTACAACAATAATAGTAGTTGTTTTATGAAAGGATTTTATGAAAAAAATATTAATTACAGCTTTTGAACCATTTGGAAAAGATAAAATTAATCCAAGTGAAGAAATTTTAAAAAAAATAAAATCTAAATATAATAAGAACAAAATTTATAAATTATTATTACCAGTTACATTTAATGAATCTTTTAATCTTTTAAAAAAAGAAAT
>CAZFBB010000127.1:0-9022 GCA_964517235.1 uncultured Fusobacteriaceae bacterium | reverse complement strand
TAAGTTATCAGAAAATTCTTCCTTTAATAGGTCAATTTCTTTTCCCTCCCAAGAACCAAGGGCAATTTCACTAAGACCTTCTCTTTTTTTTACTTTTTTATTTTTGGCAATAAAAGTGGCAGTATCATAAGCTCTACCTTGTGGGCTTGAATAATATTTATCAATGTTAATATTATTAGCTTTAAAGTATTCACCAAGGGCAATTGCTTGTCTTTTTCCAATTTCAGTTAATCCTGAATTAAGTCTTCCTTGTAGTTTTCTATCTCTATTCCATTCAGTTTGTCCGTGTCTAACTATGTATAATTTTAACATTGTCTCTCCTATAGTTTAATAATAAAGTATTTTTTGCTCTTAAATATAATTGATACAGGATTTTTTTCATGAGCTTTTTGATACTTTCTATGTGTATACTTTTTTGCTAGCTTAGGTGGATAATCATGAGCTTTTTTTATGCTCATTTCTATTGCAACACCCTCTACTTCAGCTTTTTTTTCCCCAACAATATAGTCATCACTACCATAGGAGAATAAAAAACCTCTGAATATACTATGACTTTTAATACCTTTAAAATTAATTTTTTTATTTAATTCTTCATTAATAAACTCGCCAAGAGCTCCAATTCTTTCTTTCATATTTCTCCTTAAAATCCTAATAAATTAAGTAATTTTCCAGCGGGTTTACGATTTTTTCCTTTATAAGGATATGTATGTATATGTATAGCTGGATTAAAATTCACTTCTATTATAGCATAATTTTTACTATTTAGTGGTTTATTTATATCGTCTATCATGAGGTCAACTCCACATATCTTTGCTCCAACTGCTTTGCTACTTGCAATAGCAATTTTTTTGTAACTATCATGTATAAGGTCAGTATAGTCAAGACTGTCTCCACCAGTACTAATATTAGAATTTTCACGTAAATAAGCAAGTTGATTCTTTTTTAATACTGTATCAAAATTAAAGTTTTGTCCTTCTAAGAACACTTCTTCAATTCTTCCAAGCTTAATTATCTCTAAAGGGCTGATATACCCTTTACCTCTAAGTGAATCTTGATTTTTTAAATTTACTAATTCCCTTATAGTATCTTTTCCATTTCCTAAAACATTAGCAGGAACTCTATGCAAGATTCCCACTACTTCGCTACCCATAACTAAAAATCTATATTCTTTTCCTTTGACAAACTCTTCAATTAAAATAGTGTGATCATTGTTAAAGGCAATTTCAACTGCTTCTTTATACTTTTCATAATTAGGAAATGTTTTAAAAATACTTATTCCTGTGCCAAAATTTGTATTATTTGGCTTAATAACAAGTGCTTTTTTATCTAAAAAATGATATTTTCCCAAAGCTTCTTCTTTAGAGCTAAATGAATAGCCCTTTGGAGTTCTTATTTTATTTTCATCAAGTACTTTTTTTGAAACTAATTTATTTTCCATAGTCAAAAATGTAATATAACTATCCAAAGAAGTTTTTGTAGCTTGCTTAATATATTCAATTTTACAATTCTTTGATAATCTAATAAAATTAGCTTTTCTATCTATAACTTCTACCTTAACTCCCCTTTTAATACTTTCTTTAATAAGAATTTGTGTTGATAATTCAAGGTCGGTAAATGGTTCGAAATTATAGCTTTTTGAAAGAGCCAAAAGCTTATTTTCTTTAGCAATATTCATAAAGTAATTGACATAACCATTTTTTACAATACCCTTTTTTATCTTTGAAGCAATAGTATTATTGCTATCTAAAAAAGCTTCGATAGCATATTCAAAGCTATTTTTCAGATATATATTTGATAGTTTATTATTATCAAAATATTCTTTCATTTCTTTTATAAATAACAGACCTTTATCTTTAAATGACTCAACACCATCTTTTTTTAAGAGGGTTAATTTTAGAGAATTAGTATTATTGAGGCCAGTACAAGAAGAAATATAATGATTTTTATTATCTCTATCTAGATTTTCTTTTGTATAATTATCTTCTGTTTTATTAAGTATAAAATATAAAAATCCTTGTAAAAAGTACAGAGTATTAAGATCTATTCCAAGTGGAACTAAGGGATTAAGGTCAAATAGACGAATCTCTAAATATTCAATTCCTTCTTCCTTTAACATCTTCAAAGTGCCATCTTTAGATTTTAGTCTAAGAGGTGAATAATACTCTTTTTCGTTTTGTATCTTCTTATTTCTAATCATATTTTCTAGTGTAGTTATATAATTATCAAGAGTATCATAAGGAACAAATTCTTCTACTCTATTTTTATATCCACATTTTCCATTTCTAAATGATGTAGATGAATTAAATGTATATGCATCATCAGAAATTTTTTCCATTTTACCGAGGCAGACATTATTATAACTACTATGTACAGATGGACTAGCACCATATAAGTATATTAGTAGCCATCTATACTTAAAAAATCTTCTACTTATTTTTAAATATAAATTATTTTTAAAGTCTTTATAAGTAATTTTTTTTTCTGAATCTTCATACATCAACTTTATAATTTCTTCATCAAAGGAAAAATTATAATGGATTCCACTTAATAATTGTTTCTTTTTTCCATAAAATTTTGCCAACTTTTCTCTGTAACTTCTTGCTTCAACTCCTTTTTCGTCCTTGTTATACACGGCAATCTCTATTTCTTCTTCTTTAGGAAGATTACAAGGACTACTTTGTGGCCAAAGATATTCATCTCCAATCTCCTCATAAACAGCTTTTTCAATACTTTTTAAATAATCATAAGTATCTTCAAGTCTATTCATAACAGGAGTTATAAGTTCTAACTGTTGTTCTCCAAAATCAGTTGTTATATACGGGTTTTCAAGTTTGTCTCCAAAAATACTTGGATGATTACTTTTAGCAATCTCTCCACTATCAAGTACTCTAAGATTTTCTTTTTCTATTCCGTAATTTCCAATCCAAAATCTATCCAAAATATTTTTTTCATTTAATTTTGCTATAAGCATATCTGTTGTAAACATAAAGACTCCTTTTGTTTAAATTATCTGTTTTTTTCTAAATTTTTTATAAATAATAAAAACCATAATAACAATATTATTCCTTTTAAAAAACTACTAAAGCCTATACTTATCCATACACCATCTAACATAAATATACTAGATAGATAGAGGGCTAGTGGTATACGCATAAGGGTAAAAATTATACTAGTAAAAGCAGGAGGGAATGTCTTTCCAACACCTTGAAAGGAACCAACTGTTGTCATTTCACAAGCCATAAAAATTTGTGAGTATCCTATTATTCTAAGATAATTACTACCTATATCAATTACATTCTTATCTTCAATAAATAATGTAACTAATTTATTACCAAAAAAAATAAATATAGCTGAAAATATCAAAGCTGAAGAAAGTATTATAAATAAACCTTCAAAATAACCTCTTTTTATTCTTTTTATCTTTTCTGCACCATAGTTTTGCCCAATAAAACTAGCAAGAGCACCTTGAAATCCCCCAGCAGTCATAAATGAAACAGATTCAATCTGGAGGGCGATACGATGTCCACTTATTGCCTCTGCTCCCCAATTGGCAACTATTTTACCTAGACCAATAGAAACAAGAGTAAATAAGCTACGTTGTATAGTTACTGGCAAGCCTAACTCTATTAGTTTTTTAATTTTATCCATTTTTATATTTATACCAAATTTAAAAAAATCATATTTTTTACTTAAATAAACTGTCAAGATTAATAAAATGAGAGATTTTGATAAAATAGTAGCTATACCAGCTCCATTTATGCCTAAATCAAAGTAAAAAATAAGTATTGGATCCAGGAGTATATTAAGTAGAAGACCAATAGTACTTATGTAAAAAGGAACTTTACTGTTACCATAACTATTTAAAATACGACTAATAGCCATTGTATTACTGGTTAAGAATACTGACCATATAGTTACATTAAGGTAAGCTATAGCATTTTCATATACATAAGTATCTAAGTTGAAGAAACCAATCAAATAAGTTTTGCTTAGATAAACAAAAAATATGTAAAGTAGAGATAATATACTAGCAAGGTATATAGCATTTTCTCCACATAACCTAGCCTCCTCCTCTCTCCCTTCTCCAAGTCTGTGGGCTACAAGTATACCTCCACCTACAAAAGCGAGGGCAAGTAGGGCAAAACCAAGATTTATATAGAAACTACTTGTACCAACAGCTGCCACTTCTTTGCTCCCAAGTTTACCTAACCAAAACATATCAGCTAAGTTATAAGTCATGTTAACTAGGGATGTTCCCATAATTGGCATTGCTAGAAACCACAAGAGCTTAATTGAAGAACCCTTTGTTAAGTCTTTCTTCATCTAAACACCTAACAATTCTTTTAAATTTTCTTTATTAAGATTTTCTACTAAAAAAATTATTTCTTTAACTTTACTATTACTTAGAGAATAATAAGTGAACAAGCCTTTTTTTTCACTTTTTACTAAACCTGCTCCTTTAAGTATATTAAGATGTTGTGACAGATTAGATTGAGAAAATTTTGTGCAATCTTGTAGTTCACACACACATGATTCTTCAGCTACAAGTTTTTTAACTATTTCCAGTCTAATTGGATGAGCTAAAGCTTTAAATACTTTTACTTCATAATCTATTATATTCATATTATTCCTCCTATAAGCATATAAGTAAATTCTTATTTAATTATATCAAAAATAATAAATTTTGTATAGCAATAATTTTATATATTCAAGTTTTTTAATAGAACTTTGTAATAAAATATAATTAACTGAGGGGGGGGGAATATGAATAAAAAAAACATAACATTAAATTCATTATTCAATTTAACTTTTATATTTGTAGCTATCTTATTATTTGGGTTTGTTATCCTCGGAACGACTATATATCTTACTCAAGATAAACTCTTGAAAACTCAGAGTATTAGATATGAATCGTATTTATTAGCAGATGAACTTAGGCAAAGCTCAGACGATTTAACTAGATTAGCAAGAACTTATGTTGTTACAGGCGAGAAAAAATATGAAGATATATACTTTGAAATTTTGGACATAAGAAATGGGAAACTTAATAGACCTGAAAATTATCAAAGAATATATTGGGATTTATATGTTGTAAATAAAGAAAAACCAAGAAAAGATAGTGAAATAATTAAACCATTAAAAGAATTGATGAAAGAAGCAGGATTTACAAAGGAAGAATTTGAAAAACTTGCAGAAGCAGAAGAAAATTCTAATGAATTAGTGGCTACAGAAGTAATAGCGATGGATGCAAAAAAGGGTCGAATTAATACTAATGTAAAAAAACTAATGGAAAAAGATGAAGATTTAGATGGATTTGCTCAAAGAATAATGTTTGATGAAAGATATCATATAAATAAAAAAAATATAATGAAACCTCTTGATGATTTTTTTATTTTGTTAAACACAAGAACAAAAGAAAATGTAAATAAGTATAGTAAATTTCAAAATGTCTTGTTGATTTCTTTAAGTATTTTTTTAATAACTATGACTAGTATAATTTCTGTTATCTTCTATTTTATTTATAGAAGAATAAAAATACCTCTAAAGGAGATGCCAGAAACCATTAATGAAATATCAAGTGGGAATTATTCATTCAGATTAGCTGTACATAGAGAAGATGAATTAGGTTTGTTAGCAGATTGTTTTAATGACTTTTTAAATAAATTAGAAGAAGTAATAGTTAAAGTAAAAGAAGGGGGGAAAAGAATACTAGCATATTCAAAAAAACTAAATAATGATAGTTTAGACTTAGCAAATAAATCTATGGAACAAACTTCGGCTTTAGAAGAAACAAGTGTAACAATGAAACAAATAAGTAGCATAGTAAATTATAATACGCAAAAAACACTTGAAACTAGTGAGATAACACTTAATACAAATGAAAAAATTAAAGATTTGGCAAATATGTCAAAAAAGCTTAAATTTAGTATGAAAGAAATAAATGAAAGTACAGAAGAGATGGAGGAGATAATTGACCTTATAGAAGCTATTGCTTTTCAGACTAATATACTTTCTGTCAATGCAACAATAGAAGCAGTAAAAGCTGGAGAAGATGGAAAAGGATTTGAAGTAGTTGCAAATGAAATTAGGGAGTTAGCAAGTAGAAGTAGTGAAGGTGCTAAAAGAATAAAAAAAATAGTAAAAATAAATAATAAAAAAATAAATACAGGAAATGAAATAGTTTTTGAAACAATTAATAAATTGGAAGAAATTAGTTTAGTAGTTGAAAGTGTAAATACTATCATGAAAAAATTAACGGAAGGAGCGATGGAACAAAAAAGAGGGATAGATGACATAGACATTGCCATCATTGAAGTAGAATCTGCTGTTAATTTAGAGCTAGCAGAAGAAGTAAAAGTGCTAGCAGAAGGTTTATTGACTACAGCAAAAGAGTTTTTAGATTTAGTTAAATTTTTTAAGTTAGACATAAACGACATAGATATTAATAGTTATTAAGGAGGGCGTCATGAAAGGGAAAAATATTTCTTTAAATACTTTATTTAATTTATCATTTTTGTTGGTTACAATTTTATTTATAGGTTTTTTGATTATTGGTACTTATGTATATACTACTCAAGAAAATTTAGTAAAAAACCAAAGTTTAAGGTACCAATCTTATTTATTAGCAGATGAGCTTAGGCAAAGTTCAGATGATTTAACAAGGCTAGCAAGAACTTATGTAGTTACTGGAAATGATAAATATGAAGATATGTATTTTAAAATTTTGGATATAAGAAATGGAAAACTTAATAGACCTGAAAATTATGAAAGAATCTATTGGGATTTATATGTATTAAATGGGCAAAAACCTAGACCTGACAGTAATATTAAAGAACCACTTAAAGAATTGATGAAAGAAGCAGGATTTACAGAGGCTGAATTTGCAAAATTAACTGAAGCTGAAAATAATTCAAATGGTTTAGTAAATACGGAAGTTATAGCAATGGATGCAGTAAAGGGAAAAGTAAGTAAAGAAGCAGAAAATATGATTTTGGAAGGTGAAAATATAGAAGAATTTGCCAGAAGAATAATGTTTGACGATGACTATCATCAAAATAAAGGAAAAATTATGAAACCAGTAGATGAATTTTTTCGATTGTTAGGAGAAAGAACAGAAGCAAATGTACTTAAATACAGTAATCTTCAAAGTTATTTATTAAAAGCAACTGCAACTTTCTTGTTGATAATGCTTATACTTATTGTAGCAGTTTTTGTAATTATATTTAGAAGAATTAAATTACCTCTTAAAGAAATGCCAGAAGTTATAGAAGAAGTAGCAAAGGGAAACTTTACGCACAAATTAAAAGTTAGGTCAGATGATGAATTGGGAAGAATAGCAAATTCATTTAATGAAATGGTAGATAATATTCATAAATTACTTGAAAAAACGATAGGTTTAATAAAAGAATTAGAAGGAGCAATAAATAAAATAGTAGCTTCAGCAGAAAATGTAAGTTTATCAAGTGAAGAAGTAGCCAGTGCGATAGAAGAAATATCTACAGGTACTAGTAATGTATCTCAAAAAGCTTTAGATTCACTCGAATCAAATAATGTTTTATCTGAGAATATACAAGATGTAACAAATAAAATAGGTGAGATTGCTAAAAAAACAGAAGTAAATAAAAAAATGAACCATCAAGGTGTAGATTCAATGGAAGAACTTGGACATAAATATGAAGAGAATATAGCAATATCTAAAAAAGTAGGAGAAGGTATAGCTAATTTAACTGAAAAATCATCAAAAGTAGGTGGAATAGTAGAAACAATAAACGTAATTGCTGAACAAACAAATTTACTTGCTCTTAATGCTGCTATTGAAGCAGCTAGAGCTGGTGATGCAGGAAAGGGATTTGCAGTAGTTGCAGAAGAAATAAGAAAATTAGCTGAAAGATCATCAGATGCCACATTAGAAATTCAAATGATAATTTCCGATATAACTAATATTATTGGAATGACAGAAAAAGATATGAGCAACGCATCTAATATAGTGTCTCAAATTAATGAAACCCTTGGTAGTACAAGACGTATATATGAAGGCATAATAAAATCTACAAATGAAACAATGGAAGAAATAGAAGGAGTAAACAACAATATTAATGAAATAGACAAGACTAAGGAAATAACTAAGTTAGCCATTGATGAAATGGCTTCAGTATCAGATGAAACAGCAGCAAGCACCCATCAAATAGCAAAATCAGTAGAGGGTCAAGTAGGTGCTGTAAAAGAGATAAATTTGGAAATGGGAAAACTTAATAATTTAATAGAAGAATTAACTAAAATAGTTGGAGAGTTTGAATTATAATTTTACTAGGTTCAAAGGTAGGAAAATGTATTAAAAGTAGAAGAGGAAAATATTTATAAATTGTAAAAAAAAAGTCCTTTTAGCTATAGTGGTATAGACTACTATTGACTAGGGACTTTTTTTTATTGATTGGTATAAATGGTAATTAATATTTGAAAATGAAAAATGAAGTAATTATTTTGAGACTAATAAATTGAATATTGGAAGTGAAATAATCATGTGATTTAGAAGTTGTTAAAAAAATTCAAGTAAGATATCACTAGAAAAATTTTTTGCTTATTGAATAAATGCAATTTTTATACTAATTATATAATATAAATTATATTTGGAATGTGTATATCTAAGTTATAAAAGACAACAATGAAACAAAATGTTTAAAATTATCTGATTGAAAAAAGTAACCATAACAAAAAAATTGTTGAAATAGTAACAGAAAAGAAATTTTATTTTGTCGCCTAGAGATACATTTAGTTTGGTGTATAATCAAAACAAGTGCACCACTTAAATAAAAAAATATCCCTCATAAAGAAAATCTTGTAAAATGTAATCACTACAAAAACACATACAAGGAGAATCTTTATGAAGGAATATGAACATCTTAACATAATTGAAAGAGAAAAGATAGCAATTCTTAAAGCAAAGGGGTATAGCAATAGGGAAATTGGAAGAAGAAAAAATACAGGGAGAAAACCTATTTTAGAAAATAATGTAGAAGCTTTA
>CAZFBB010000126.1:0-9141 GCA_964517235.1 uncultured Fusobacteriaceae bacterium | reverse complement strand
ATCGCATATGCTATTTTATTTTTTGTTTTTTCTGATTTAATTATACAATTCAGGTATAAATAAAGGAATATTGCCATATTCAAGTAAAGTTAATTAGAATAATTGATTTTAGAGGTGAAAGAATGGCATATAGAAAAGCTGTAGGTAGAGGAAAAGTTTATCCCAAAAGTAAGGAAGAAATAATTAATTTGATAGAGGAATATCATAGAGGGGAAAAAAATCATATACATTACAATTATTCAGAAAAAAGAATAATTGGAGGTATAGTACCCCATGGAGAATTTGTATATTCAGCACCAGAAGCTATACACTTTTTTGAGATAGTAAAAAGAGCTAATGAACATTATGATGTTGTTGTCATACTTCATCCGAATTTACACAATATTGGGGAAGATATGAGTCTTTCAACTTGGACATCATGGTCGAGTCCTTTAGGTCAAGTGGAAGTAGATTTAGATTTTCAAAATGATTTGTTACTACCTTTTAGTAATGAAGGTGAAAGGGGTGAAAGTAGTGGAGAGATAATGTTACCCTTTTTAAAGTATTATTTAAATTATAACTTTAAAATAGTTCCAATATCCATAAATAGACCAAATTTTCAAAATACCAAATGGCTTGGAAAGAAGCTAGTGGAAATAGCTGAAAAACAAAATAAAAAAATACTTCTTATTGCTTCTTCAAATTTTAGTCACTATAAAGATCCTGATATGGGACTTAAATACGATGATATAGTACTAAGCAAGATAAGTGAACTAGATTCTACTGGTTTAAAAGAAGCGATAGATAAATATGAAATTGATATAAGTGGTTATGGTTCTATTATGACCCTTATAGAATACAGTAAAGAATTTCATTATAATCCTAAAAAATCAACATTAAAAAAGGGGCATAGTAGCTATGAAGTAGAAGAAAAAGTAGATTATATAACAGTTTTATTTTATTGTGAATAGCCTAAGGAGGAAATATGGACTTAAAAAATTTTAAAAATATGGATGTTAATATCTTGATGAGTATTGTTAATATGAAAATGAGAGATGAGTTTGGAGATTTGGATGAGTTGATTAGTTATTATGGTATAGATAAAGAGGAACTGAAGGAAAAATTAAAAAGTGGTGGTTTTGAATATAATAAAGAAGCTAAACACTTTGTTTAGTGAAAGAATTATTAAAGATAGAAATATTATATTAAATAAAAGATTGATGAAGGTATAGTGAAATTTATAAGGGGTTTAGTTAGGAAAAAAGTGGCAAAAATACACTATAAAATTAAAAAAGCAAGACTTGATTTTTTTATATAAACTATCTACTGAATTAGTGAGTGAATACAATACTATCCCTATTAAAGACCTTAATATGAAAGACGTGAGCCAAGGACTAAAGTTCGGTAAAAGTGTATCTGATAATGTTTGAGGTATGTTCACAATAATGGTTAAATATAAAATAGAGTTAAAGGGAGGTCATTGAAAAAGTCCAAAAATTTTAATTTTTCATAATTTTATCCAAGCTATAATCTAATAAAATCAACAAATTAAATTTTTTAAAATTTAAAAAATAGGACTTTTTCAACAGACATGTTAAAGGGTTCTTTTTTTTATACAAAATTAAATAAAAACACATTTTGTTCAAAAAAATAGTACAAGCTTGAAATTTTGTACTTTTTATGCTACAATAAACCAAATATATAGATTAGGAGTTTATGGTATGAACAACAAAAAGTGTTTTGCAAGTGATAATTATTCTGGAATACACCCAAAGATATTAGAAAGTATAAGTAAAGCTAACTTTGGTCATGTAATGGGGTACGGAGATGATTATTATACGCAAGAAGCAAAAAATCTACTAAAAAAAGAATTTGAAGCTGAAGAGGTAGTTTTTGTTTATAATGGAACAGGAGCAAATGTATTAGCATTAGATAGTATGTTAGATAAGTATAGTTCAGTATTATGTGCTGAAAGTGCTCATATAAATACACATGAAGTTGGAGCACCTGTTAGAATAACAGGATGTCCAATTTTTACAGTAAAATCAAAAGATGGAAAATTTAATATAGAAGAAGCAAAAAAATACTTAAGTTTTAAAAATGGTCAACACCATTCACAACCAAGAGTAATATCGATAACACAGCCTACAGAATATGGAGCAGTTTATACTAGGGAAGAGATAAAAACAATAGCAGATTTTGCTCATGAAAATGATATGTTACTTCACATGGATGGGGCTAGACTTAGTAATGCTACAGTAGCTCTTGGATGTACTTTAAAGGAAGGAACAAAAGATTTAGGTGTTGATGTGGTAACTTTTGGTGGAACAAAAAATGGTTTGATGTTTGGAGAAGCGATAGTTTTTTTCTGTAAAAATAGTGCTAGGGGGATTAAGTATCTTAAAAAACAAAATCTACAATTACATTCGAAAATGAGATTTTTGTCTTGTCAATTTATCCCCTATGTAAAAGATGGAATTTGGAAAGAAAATGCTACAGTAGCAAATAATATGGCAAAATTATTGGAAGAAAAATTAAATAGGATAGAAGGTGTGGAAATAAGTCAAAAAGCACAAGCTAATACTCTTTATATAAAATTACCTGCAGAGATAATTAAACCTTTGCAAGATGAATTTTATTTTTATATTTGGGATAAAAATGAAATTAGATTAGTAACAACGTTTGATTTGGGAAGAGAAGAAGTAGAAGCTTTTGTAGAAAGAGTAAAAGAATTATTGAAAGAATATAATAAAAAAATTGCTTAAAACTAAAGGGAAACCTTTAGTTTTTTTACAAATATTAAATTTATTATATAAAACCATTAATGAATTTATTCTACTTGAATTTTTCTTAGAAGAAAAGATTGTTTAGTTTTAATCTGTATTGAGAAAAAAATAAAATTTGGCAAAAGCCAAATCTTATTTTTAATTTAATTTTTTTTTAATTTTTTTGTCTAATTTTTCCAGTTCCTTTTCTAAATCTTTTGAACTTTCTTCAATTTGCTTTTCCATAGATTTACTAATACGTATGAAAAATTTGAAAGCACCTAAATAGTGTTCTTGTGTACCGAAAATACTAACAGAATATGTGCTAAAAATAAAATAATCTTTTCTTTCTAAAGTACTAAGAGCGGATAGTTGCTTACTTTTATTTGAAAAAATAGAGCCAAACTTTTTGAATGGATTACTTTCTTTGGTATTTTCCTTTTCTATTAATCTTTCGATTTTTACACTGTAATAATCTTCAAATTGACTTTTTGTCGGGTTTGTTACAAACATAAATCCACATAAAAGTATAAGTATAAATAAAGTTTTTTTCATAAATTGCCTCCTCGCTATTAATTATAGAGTAAAATAGGTAGAAATTCAATTGATAATTTTGTATAATATATTATATTGATTCTACTACAGAATGAAATCTCCGATTATCAATTATACTAATCTTATAAATTAAAGTATCTTAAGCTAAATCAAACAAATAAAATTAAACAAAATCAATACTTTTAACTTATTTTGTATATTTAAATTTATATTATTTTAAATTTTGGAAATAAAAATATGAATATTATTTGAAAAATTCATTTTTTATGGTGGAATCTTATCTACAATATTAGGGGAGGAACTATGAAAAAGTTATTTTGTTTATTTATTTTGCTTAATTCAATTACGTTTGCTTATCCATATAAAAATTTGAAAGAAATAAAAAGTGGGAATGTCAGGATTATATTTTCAGAGGAATTAAAAGAAGAAGCTAATGTTTTTTTATCTTTTATAAAATACCAAAATGAAAATATTAGTTATATAGGAAAAGAAAAGATAGATATACCTATTATACTTCATCCTTATTCTTTAATCTCAAATGCTTTTGTTACTACTATGCCATTTAGAAGTGAGATTTATATGACACCTCCTTTAAACTCTTATTCACTTGGAAATACACCCTGGTTACAAGATCTGTCTATACATGAATACAGACATGCTCTTCAAAAAATGGAAGGAAGAGATGGAATAAATAAAATCTTTTATATTTTTGGAGGAGAATTGCTAGTAGATTTTTATAATGGAATAGTTATACCAGATTGGTATTGGGAGGGAGATGCTGTTAGTCAAGAGACTGCCCTTACTTTGGGAGGTAGAGGTAGATTAAACTACTTTTTAAAGGACTACAGATATATACTTGACAATGATATAGAATTTTCCTATGAAAAAGCTAAAAGTGGGTCTTATAAAGATTATATACCAGATCACTATAGACTTGGTTACTTATTAACATCCTATGGAAGTGAAGTACATGGACCTTATAAAATGAATAAATCTTTTTCTGAGGGGATAAGATATAAACATATTCTACCCTTTAGTGGCGCTCTAAAATCCAATATAGGTCTCAGTTCAAAGAAATTATACAAAAGTGCAAAAGAATATTATAAAAATTTGTATTCAAGTATAGATGGGGAGGTATATCCTATAGAGGGAGAAAAAGTAGAAGTTCCTAGTACTTTTGGTAGGGTATTCAATTATGATAACAATTTTTATACTTATAAAGAATCTTATGAAGAAATTGGTAAATTTGAAGGATTATATACAGGGGATATATTAAAGAAGAAAACGATTAGTTTAACAGATGACTATAGCTATAATAGGGGATATTTATTGTGGGATAGTTATGAAGCTGATAAACTATGGAATCTCAAAGATTATTCTAATATTACTATTTATAACATAAAAGAGGACAAATTAGATGTAATTACTAAAAATGGAACTTATTTTACACCGAGTCTTGCAAATACGATAGATTTTGTAGTGGTCAATAAAATAAATATGGGTAAATCTTCACTTGTAATCTTAAATTTTAATGGTGAGGAAATTTTTGAATATAAAAATGGAGAAAATCACTATAATAACCCTCTTTTTAGTGTAGATGACAAATATATCTACAGTATAAAAAGAAATAACAAGGGGGAAATAACTATAGTTAGTATAAACATTGATACTAAAGAAGAAAAAAATTTATTAGATGAAGGGAGATACATAATAGAAGATTTGTATCTTGCAAATAATCAATTATATTTTTCTGCACAATTTGATTTAGTAGATAATATTTATACATTGAAATTAGAAAATAATGAAATATTTAAATTAACTAATTCAAAATATGGAGCATATAATCCTAGCGTTATTAATAATAAATTATATTTTACTGAGTATGAAAATGGTAGTTATTTAGTTAAAAGTTCTGAAATAAAGGAGGAAGATTTTACTATAAAGGAACTGAACCAATTGGAAATATATAATTTTGATTATTTTAATCAATTAGGTGGAGAGATAGCTCCTAAGGTACAAGTTGAAAATTTCGAAGAAGAAGATTATAGTTATCTGAAAAATATGATAAATCCTCATTCTTGGTCATATGGATTAGATGGAGAAAAGCTGGCTTTTTCAGTAATGTCAACTAATGAGCTTTCAGATTTATTCTTAAATTATACTTTTATAGGAGACTTAGAAGAGGATAATGTAAATATTTTAGGAGTTGATTTTGAAAGATATTGGCCAAAACTTTCTTTATATTATAATTGGATAGAAGAAGAAGGGGAAGAATCAACTGAAATTGAGGGAACAATGTCATTTCTTATAAATATGTCAAAAAACTATAGATTTAGGCATTTAGAACCCAGTTTATCAATGGCAAAAGCTAAAGAAGATAATATTTACAAATTATCTTTTTCTTATCAATCTAGTACTCAGAAAGCCTATAAAAATCTAGGAAGTAACTATAGTGATAGTCTAAATATCTCATATATAAATAACTTTGATAATGTAAGAGAAAAGATAAAAATGGATGGACATTTGGGCACTAGGGGTATAGGTAAAAATGATAAAATAAAATTATCTTTTGCCTATAAAGAAGATAGAAATAAGAAAAAATATACAGATAATTTTGATTACACAAGAGGTTACAGAAAATTAAAGAAAAAATTTGATATAGCTAAAAAATTATCTTTTGATTATTCTATGCCTTTGTTATATCCAGACTTTGGAGATAATGGATTCTTTTTGAAAAGAGTAAAAGCAACTCTTTTTTATGACAAGGGGCTATATGAAAGGGAAGATGAAAATATTAAACTTGATAGTACGGGAGTAGAAGTCTATTTTGATACGACTATATTAAGCTTAAGAGAGATAACAATTGGATTTAGATATAATTATAGACTAGATGATAAAAAGAATATTTGGCAATTAGTAATTCCATTGCAGACGTTTTAATTTTAATTTGAATAGAGAAAGATTAGCTAGGAAATGGATAAAATTTCCTAGTTTTTTTATGTATTAGGAAATTAATAATAAACTACTAAAAATATTAGATTGAAAAGATTTTTTATTTATTTATCCATATTTGTAATCAAATTGAAAAGTATAATTTTCTAAGAATAAAAAAAGGCCAAAGACATTTAATTGTCTTTAGCCTCATTGCTAACTATTGCTAACAATTTTTTAATAAATTAAATTATTAGATACTATTTACTTCTGCTGCTTTTTCCGCTGCAGCCGATTTTTGCTCTATGTTAGAAGCTATTACTACAAATGGTAGGTAAATAACTATTGATAAAGCAAGGTTAAACAACGATAATAATAATCCAGAGAATGAAGCAGTCGCCAAGAATCCACCTAATCCAGCTGGAGCTGTCCAAGGGATAGCTGCTATAACTGGAGAAACTAATCCAATTTTAATTGCAGTATATGCAACTGCTGATAATATAACTGGAGTAAATATAAATGGTATTGCAAATACTGGATTAAGTACTAAAGGCATACCAAATATAATTGGTTCATTAATATTAAACGCTGCCGGTGCCAATCCTAATTTAGCCACTTCTTTATGATGTACTGATTTAGAAGTTAATAAGATTGCAATAACAAATCCTAAAGTTGATCCTGAACCTCCCATATAAACGAATGCATCTAAGAATGGTCCTGCTAATACTGCCATTTCTCCTCCAGCTACTCCATTTATAATTGCTTGGTTTTGTTCTAATAATGGTCCTAATAATGGTGCTAAGAATCCAGTTAAGATATTTGAACCATGTAATCCAAAGAACCATAAGAATTGGTTTAAGAATGGAATTAACATAGCTCCACCTAAAGTATCTGCTGCACCTTGTAATGGTTTAGCGATAGTTGCTGTAATAAATGCTGATAAGTTTCCACCAGGTAATTTTAAAGTTAATCCTCCAATTAATCCCATTACTAATAACGTAATCATTCCTGGTAATAATTTTTCAAATGCTCTTCCAACTGCAGGTGGAACACCATCTGGCATTGTAATTCTTAATTTATCTGATTTTCTCAATTTAATAAACATTTCAGTCGAAATAAATGCTACTAAGATACCAGCCATCATTGCACCATTATTAGTTACTGACCAAGGTATTCCTCCCCAGTTTTCACCAACAAATTGCGGAGCCATACTTAAATATGAACACAAAGCAATAATTGGAGCTGCTATATCTTCTTCGCCATAACTTTTTGCTAAAGCATAAGAAATAGACACTACTACAAATAAAGTAGTCATAGCCATAGTTCCCCACCATACTTGACCTATAAAATTACCATAAATCCCACCAGTGAGATTATTTAACGCTAGTTTATAATCCCATCCTCCAAATAATTGAGGTGGTAAATTGTTAATTAATGTAACAAATGAACCTGCCATCATTACTGCTATTGTTGCAACAAATCCGTCTCTTAAAGCAGATAAGTGTCTATTTCCTCCTATTTTAGCTGCTATAGGAACTAAGAACTTTTCTACCCATGCCATGAAATTTTTCATAACTGCTACTCCTCCTAAAAATTTTAAATTTTTTTAGAGTAATTAATGATAAACCAATTTTTAGTTTTCCAAGAACTACTCTTGCTCGTTCTGTACACAAAGTCTACTTTATGTTTGGAAATGTGTCAATAAGTTTTTTTTTAGAAAAAATCTTTTTTTGAAGTTTATCTTCTTTTTTCAATGTTTATAATATTTATAGAGCAAATTTGAAATTTATTAAAAGTATTTTCTGTAAAAAAACACTTCCAATTGAAAAAATTAATAGATTTTATCGTCTAATATTTAGTTTAAGATGATACAGTATCAATTTGAAATTAAAATTTTCTTTAAAAACTATTACCTTTAAAAACCATTTTTATTAAGAGGAAATTAGATATTTTTTTGAAGATATATCTAGTTAGGTGGTGATTTAATGAAAGACTTGGAATTAAAAGAAAACTTAGATTTATTACATAAAAATTTCATTGAAACAAATAATATAAATGATACTCTAAATACACTACATACTTTAATTCAGACTCTTATAAAATATAAATTATACAACAATATATATTATGTTTTTTATCTGCTAAGTTCAATATATCAATTTGGTTTAGAAGATAGTATCAATGGAATGCTTTATTTAGAACGTTCATTAAAGTTTTCAAAAAATACCTGTAATATTAAAGATACTTTTTCAATTTCTAAACGACTTATAATTTATAATTTATTTTTGAATAATAATTTAAAAGCTAAAAATTTTTTAGATTTAGCAAAAAATACTTTTAATGTTAATGAGTTGGATATTTATCAAGGGATTATTAATTATAAAAATGGATATATTGGAGAAGCAAGAGATTTACTGGGAAGTTATTCTAATACAAATATACTTAATTTTGATTATTTAATAGCAAAAATATATTTAGGCTATATTTATTTATCTTTAAATGAATATAACTTATTAGAAAATTTAAATAATAACCTTTATGAATTTATAGAAGGTTTAGAGATTAATCTAATTAATATTCCTTTATTATTTGAATTACTTGTATTCTTCAAAAAATCAAAAAATACAAGATACTTTTTGATTTTATTTGAAAAATTAATAGAGAAAACTATTGAATATAAATTGTTTAGATCTCTATTTAAAATTTATTGTTTAAAAGTTGAATTTATTGGTTATGAAAATGATGAAGGAAATTTTTACCTTAAAGATTTTAATTATTATTCAACTTATCATAATATACTTATAAAAAATACAAATAAAATAATAGATAAAGTTGAGTTGATAGAAAGAGATTTGAAAATACTTAGTCAATTTGAAATTGGAGACTTTAGATTTAATGAAATTTCTTCTAC
>CAZFBB010000125.1:0-9232 GCA_964517235.1 uncultured Fusobacteriaceae bacterium | reverse complement strand
GAAATCCTAAAACTGGAGAAGAAATCCAAATACCTGCTAAAAAAGTTGTTAAATTTAAAGCTGGGAAAAAATTAGCTGAAAAAGTTAATAAATAATTATTAAAAGGATGCTTTGCATCCTTTTTTAAGTAAATATTTAGCTTATATTATTTTAAAAAAATAGACATCAATTTTAAAATACTATAATAATTTTTCTTGGTAAAATTATCAAGGATAAGTATTATTATAAGGCAGTAATTAAGTTAAAAGTTACTTGTTTTAACAAAAATATCTGTTAAATTTATTAAATTGATTAATAAGTTTTGAAGATAAAAATCTTTCAAATTTCTATAAAAATTCAAACTAAAGATAATCTTCCACCATTTTTAAGTATTGTTAATATTTTGTTTTATAAATTAAGCATATAGAAGAAATTAGAAAGTTCTATTTAAATGTCGCTTTAAAAAAATTAGCCTAAATTAATGGCTAATTTGATTCTCAGTTAAAAAGACCCAAATCCAATAAATATGAAGGAGTAAAGATGAAAAAACTATTAATTTATTTTGCTGTTATTTTAAATACCTTTTCTTTAACTATACTTCTACCTAAAGCACCTCCTAGTTTGCCTGCTGTAAAAAGTGTTGAAGATTTAGATAGTATTAATCTAGTTTATTATACAGATGCCACAACAGAAGTACTACCTAATATAATTAAAGATAAAGATTACTTATATATAATACCTGTCAATTTAGGTGCAAAATTATATAATAAAGGAAAAGATTTAAGACTTATTGGAGTTTTAAGTGAAGGACTTATTTCATTAATTTCAAATGAAAATATAGAAAATTTTAAGAACATTGATAAAAGAGAGATTTACATTGGTGCCCAAGGAAGTTCTCCAGATGTAATAAGTAGATATTTATTTAATATTGAAAATATAAAACCAGATATAAACTATCGTAGTTCTCAAGAGATAACTAAATTATTAATTGGAGGAAAAGCTAATACAGCTGTTTTACCTGAACCACTTGCTTCTCTGGCTTTATTTAAAAATAAAAAATTAAAAAGAACTTTTGTATTCAAAGATTTATGGAAAGATATTACAGGTTATAATTCAATTCCTCAAGTTGGTATCTTTGGTAAAAAAATTCTCAATGATCAAGAAAAAGAGTTAATTGACACATTTATTCTAAATTATAAAAAATCTTTGATTTGGATAGAAGAAAATCCTGAAGAAGCAGGAAAATTAGCTTTAAAACACTTTAACTTAACTCTTCCAGAGAAAGTCATAATTGAAGCTATTGAAAATATGAATTTAACTTTTGAAAGTGGTTTAGAAAGTAAAAGCAGTGTAGAGGGGTATTTAAAAAGTTTAATTAATGTTGATAAAGGAATTTTGTCTAAATTACCAGATGAAAACTTCTACATTAAATAAAGTTTTATATGGTGCTTTGTTCATCGCTATTTGGGCTTGCACCTCTTTTTTTTATGATTCCTTAATACTTCCTACACCCCTAGAAGTGTTAATAACATTAATTAAAATTGTTACCTTAGATGATTTTATTACTATACTATCAAATACTCTCTTAAGACTTATATTTGCTCTTTTTATTTCTATCTTCACAGGATTTTGTCTTGGGATTTTAATTAGCTTAAACAACGTTTCTTATAGAATATTAAGCCCAATTCTATTATTTTTTCAGAGTGCTCCTATTATATCTTTTATTTTATTAGGATTAATTTGGTTTGAAACAAGTACTATACCCCTTTTTATTTTGAATATATATGCTATTCCACAATTTACCATAAGCATTTATGAAGGCATAAAAGGAATAAACAAAAAGCTTTTGGACATGAGCAAATTTTACAGAGTAAAAAAATATGAAATGGTCATACATTTATACCTTCCCTCTATACTTACTAATATAATTGGTATTAGTCGAATTATACTATCTAATTCATTAAAAGTATTCATTATGGCAGAAGTAATAAGTAAAAGTCCAAAAAGTATTGGATCTAAAATTAACTGGGCATGGATTAATATTGAAACATCTCATATTTTAGCTTGGACTTTTATAGTTATAATCATTTCATATATTTTTGAAAAAGTATTTATACACATTTCATCAAAATACTTAAGGAGATATTATGATTAACATAAATAATTTATCTAAATCTTTTGGAGAAAAAGTAGTTTTTAATAATTTATCCTTTTCTTTAGAAAAGAATAAAATTTTAGTTATTTTAGGACCTAGTGGATGTGGAAAATCTACTTTATTAAATATTATTGGTGGAATAGATAAAAAATACTATGGTACAGTTAATATTTCTCACAATAAAATTTCCTATGTTTTTCAGGAAGACAGATTATTACCTTGGCTAACAGTAGAAGAGAATATAAAATATGTTTTAGGAAATAAAAAATATCCACAAAATCTTATTAGCTTTTTAGGTTTAGAGCATTTAGAAAAAACTTTATGTAAATATTTATCTGGTGGACAAAAACAAAGAGTATCTATAGCTCGTGCATTTGCAATAAAACCCTCATTAATTTTAATGGATGAGAACTTAAAATCTTTAGATATACAGCTAAAATTAGCTCTTATTAAGGAAATTAATCTTTTTCAGAATTTTAAAATAGAAAATATTATATACGTTACTCATGACGTTGAAGAAGCTCTTTTATTAGCTGACAATATATTACTTCTCGATAAAAATGGAAATATTAAAAATTCTATTGATATCACTATTGAAAAGGAAAAAAGGTTTTTAAACAGAGAATGTCTTATTCAATATGAAATGTCAATATATAAATCTTTTGGTTTAAAATAAATGTATTATCATTTCATACATTAAAAAGTACAGCTAAAATTTTAACTGTACTTTTTTACCTATGTGATATAACTAAATACCAATTTGATTATTTAATTTTTTCCAAAAATTATTTTAATATTATATTTTCTGCATACTCAAACTTAAAAAGTTCCTTCTTAATTATAAAAGAGAATCTCAAATTCTGTATATTAAAAACTAATTGGAATATCTATTGTTAATATGTAAATTTATTCCCCATAGATAAAATACTAATAAAATCTTGAAGTCTTTTAATTAATTCAAAAGTTAAATCTTTTTTACTTATTCTAATTTTATGGAATTATTTGACATTAGCAACTTTTATGAATAAATATAGCTAATAAAATATATCAAAAAATTAAAAAGTCAACTAACGAGTACGGTTAACTTTTCCTTTTTTAACTCTATTAAATCTAGTAGTTTCCTATATTCTTCCTCAGATAGTTTTTTTAGTCTTGATATTCTGTTGTGGATTATATTAGTAATTTTATCTATTTCACTTTCTTTTTCGGTCAAAAAGAAAGTTGCTATCGAACCTATTAACATACCTATTGTATCTATTCCTGTCAACATTAATGTCAAAGCTGCGACCAGCTAATGTAATGGGAAAAAAATCTCTATAACCAACTGTGGAAGCTGTTACTATTGCCCACCAAATAACATCAGAAAAATTAGTCATTTTATCTTCAAAAAATATTATACCTGTGACACTAAAGATAATTATTAATATTGTAAACCTAATAGTTTTAATAAGATTATTTGTATATAGAATTCCTCTAATTAAGTTAACATTTTTTTAATTATAGGTAGTGATTTTATTAATCTGAAATTTCTTAAAACTTTAATTATTCTTAATAATCAAACTGCCCTAAAAGAAATATCGAATGGTATTATTGGAATCAATCAATAATGTTTTTTTTAAAAAAATAATCTTATTATCAGCTTTAAATAATCTATAAAAATAATCAAATGTAAATACTAATAATATAATTACATTTGAATTAGAAATTATTTTTTGTTGTGGTTTACTCGCCTCAACAAAAAAATCAATATAGACTAGAATTCCGACTACAAGAGATATTGATAACATTAAAGTTTCGTATAGAAATTCTACAATTATACTTTTTTTCATATGTATTCCCCTTTAAACTTTACCGAATTATAACTTCGTTATTGTTTGAAATCAAGGAGATATAGTTATGAAATTAATCGAATTAGAACAAATGTACAATACCCTTAAATTTTAGAGAAACAGAAAGAAAAGGAGTGGATTTTAAAAAACTAAAAAAATTATCAAGGGAGAAGATATAAAAACAATTGGACTAATATTATCACTCTTAGTATTGCTTGTTTCGTAAGTAATGAAATTAGGATAGGAACAATTGTGATAAATTTAGTTAGGGGTTTTAATAAATAAATTGAAGGGAGCTGATTGCTTGTAAAAGGTTAAATAGAAATTTTATATTAATGGAAATAGATAAGAAGTTTTTTGAAATAGCTAAAAATAGAATACTCGATGCCCAAGGAACTATATTTAAGGCAATATAAAGTCATAAATCTAAACAGAAGAAATTGTGAAAAAGGTACTTAAATTTAAAGATTTTAATCAATGGGTAGAAAAAGCTAGCTCGTGGTTAAGGTAGTACGATATGAAAAATATTGTATGTAAAGATAAGAAGGAAAAAGTACGCAAAAAGGAAGGGATTTCAAGAAAGCTAGGGATGAAAATGTCTTTCCTGTAGAAGTATTTATCTGAATTATTTTAAGAAAACTCCCTCCTCTACTTGGGAGAGATATTAATCAGAACTGTTTTACTCTTTAACTCCTGCTTGAGAACGAATATATTTTTCGATTATTTATATCCTTGCCTTTTCAGTTGTTAAAATACAATAGCTTCTACTCCAAAATGTAAGTTTCAAATAATATTTTTTCAAATATTTACTATGTTTTTTTTAATTTACCTTGAAGAAACAGTTTTTATCATATTAACTAATTTTGGCTAATTCAACCTGTAGAAGTGCTTCAAATAGCAAATGTACATGGTCAAGTTTTCCATTAAAAAGAAACTGTAAAAATCTGTGAAAATCAATAAAGCTTTTAAATTTAGAATATATCCTAATCAAAAACAACTAACTTTAATTCATAAGACTTTTGATTGTGTCAGATTTATATATAATTATTTTCTTAATCAAAGAGTTGAATTATACAAAACTGAAAAAAATCAACTATTTATATTAATCAAACTAAAGAATCAATTTGACTTAAAGAATTAGATAGTGTTTCTCTTCAAGGTACACTTAAAAATTTAGACACTGCTTTTAAAAATTTCTTTCAGAAGATATAAAAAGCATAAACTAAGGATTAAAATTCGGTAAAAGTGTATCTGATAATAATTTGGGAATATTTACATCAATACTTAAATATAAATCTAAACTAACAGATAGGCAACTTGTAAAGATAGATAAATTCTATCTATTAAGTAAATCCAATTCAATTTGTGGTGCAGTAAAAAGATCTGAAACTATCAGATAGGGTATATACTTGCGGATGTGGTAATTCGATAGATAGAGAACTAAACGCGTGTATCAATATAAAAAATCAAGGTAAGTTGCTCTATTAAAATATTAAATATAAACAGGGTAGGGCTTACCCATAGAGCTTGGTAATTATAATGACCATTGGGTTGCTATATCCTAAGAAGTCTCCTCAAAACCCTTTATATAGGTTTAAGAGGGAGCATCTCACTCCCTTAAAATTTTCTCTTAAACCTAATAAAATCTTTGAATAATATCTCTTAATTTCTTAAAATTAAAAAAATCAGTTATTTTAAAGATTAATCTATTATAAATTTTAACAAATTCAGCATTAAAAGTTCTTAAAAAGCAAACTTTAATACATCATCAAAGTAATCTGCATAATGTATATTTATCCCTTTTTTTATGTAATCTGGTAATCTCTCAAAATCCCCTTTATTATCTTTTGGAACTATTAATTCAAAGACACCTACACGTCTTGCTGCTATAACTTTTTCTCTTAAACCTCCTATAGGCAAAACTTTCCCAGTTAATGTTAATTCTCCAGTCATCGCTAACTTATTTTTTACTTTTTTATTCATAACTAACGAATATAAAGCTAGTGCCATAGTTATTCCAGCACTTGGTCCATCTTTTGGTGTGGCACCTGTAGGTACATGTAAATGTATAAAATATTCATTAAAATAATCTTTTCTTCCTTCATTATTACACAATTTTGATTGTATATATGAATATGCAATCTCACTAGATTCTTGCATTACGCTTCCTAATTGACCAGTTTGTTTAAATCCCTTTCCTCTACCTTTTATTCCTTGCGCCTCTATATAAAGAGTTACTCCTCCCATTGAAGTCCATGCTAATCCTAGTACAACTCCTGGTACAGATTTTTTATACAATTCTTCAGTTGAATATATTTCCTTTCCTAAAAAATCTTCTAAATTTCTTATTGTTACTCTAACTTTTTTTAATTTATCTTCTGCTAATTTTAATGTTGTATTTCTCATTATTTTTTTAATTTGTTTTTCTAAATTTCTTACTCCTGCTTCTCTTGCATATTTATCTATTATTACTTCCAAAGCTTTAGGACTTACATTTATTTCTTCCTTTTTTAATCCATGTATTTCCATTTGATTCGGTATAAGATACCTTTTTGCTATTTCTAATTTTTCCTCTAATATATATCCTGGTAGTTGTATTACTTCCATTCTGTCCAATAATGGTCTTGGTATAGTATCCAACTGATTTGCTGTAGTGACAAAGAGAATTTTAGATAAATCAAATCTTACATCTAAATAATGATCTAAAAAATCTTTATTTTGTTCTGGGTCTAATACTTCTAAAAGTGCACTTGCTGGATCTCCCTGAAAACTTTTACCTATTTTATCAATCTCATCTAGCATTATTACTGGATTAGAACTTTCTGTTCTCTTTAAACTATCTATTATCTTTCCAGGCATAGCACCAATATAAGTTCTTCTATGACCTTTTATTTCAGCCTCATCTCTCATTCCTCCAACAGAAAATCTAAAAAATTTTCTTTTTAATGCATTAGCTATAGATTTTCCAACAGAAGTTTTCCCCACCCCTGGTGGACCTACTAAACATAATATAGATCCTCCAACACTTCCTCTTTTTATAATAGTACTAATAAATTCAAGAATAACTTTTTTTACATCATCTAAACCATAATGATCTCTATCCAATATTCTTCTAGCTTCTTTTATATCCAAATTATCTTTTGTATATTTACCCCATGGTAAATTTATTAAAACTTGTATATATGTTCTTGTAACATGAAATTCTGGCGAATGACTATCTAATAATTGTAATTTTTCCATTTGTTCCTCTAAAACTTTTTTAGCTTCATCTGATAAACTCAAATCTCTTATTTTTTCATTAATATTATCTATCTCAGTTGCTTTTTCATCTTTTTCTATACCTAATTCTTTTTTTATTGCCTTCAATTGCTCACGCAAAAAATATTCTTTTTGTTGCTTAGATACTTTATTTTCAATATCTTTTTGAATTTTATTTTGTAAATGGGTAATTTCTAACTCCTTTTTTAAAAGAGTTAATAATTTTCTACTTCTCTCTTTTAAATCATATGCTTCCAACAACTCTTGTAAATTTTTATTTTCAATTTTTAATGTTGAGGCTATTAAGTCCATCAATATACCTGGTTTATCGTAGGAAACTTGAGACATAAGTAATTTTAATTCCTCTTGTAACATTGGATTATATTTAAATATTTCTTTTAATGAATTCATTATTCCTAGCATATATGCCTTTAATTCATCATCTTGATTTTCATCAGGTTCATTATAATACTCTACTTTATACCTTAGAATTTTATCTTCATTTTGACTTTCTTTTAACAATTTAAATCTTTTTAACCCTTGTACCACTATTTGAATTGTATTTGTAGAAACCTGACTTATATTATGAATTTTTACAATTGTACCAATCTGTTTTAATTTTGATTTAAATATATCTTTTTCATTTTTTTCATCTATTAATACTAATCCTATTAATCTATTTTCATCTTCATATGCTTTTTTAATTCCTTCTAAGAACCTCAAACCTGAAAATGTAATGGGAAACATTAAATTAGGAAATATTGGTCTTGTTATTATTGGTAATATTATCAAGTCTTCTGCTAATACTTCATTTACACGCACTATATCTTGTTTCTTCATTTTTCTACCTCCTTTACATGTAAAAGTACTCTTATAATCTTATACTAAAATTAATAATTTTTCCTACTCTTAAAATACTTGATAAATGCTAAAAAAAATGTTATTATATATAATAAATATATTGAACTTTTCGTAACAATAAATTGATTATATTTTGGAGGTGGATTTATGTATATTTTTGAAATAATAATCATTGTATGTTCATCTCTTCTGGCTTGGTATACATATTCTAAATAATAAAGGAGTTTATACGTGACTACTGAAAAAGTCTCAGTATAAAAATTTGTACACTGATACAAATAGAATTTGCTAGGAAATTTTGATTATTTCCTAGCTTTTTTATATATTTTATAATTTTTTAAAGAATATCCTTCTTTACAAACATATATACTAGTATTTTTGTTAAAGTTAAAATTACCAGATTTTCTTTCTTTTCCTCATATTACTCTTTTGTTTAATTTTGAAACTAGTTTAATATTATTTAATTTTTTAAAATAGACTCCATCGCCAATTACAATTTTATTCTTTATGATTTCTTTTTCTCGGATATTTATTCATATTTTGCCAATAAGTATGTCTAA
Organism: uncultured Fusobacteriaceae bacterium; assembly: GCA_964517235.1. Taxonomy (GTDB): domain Bacteria; phylum Fusobacteriota; class Fusobacteriia; order Fusobacteriales; family Fusobacteriaceae; genus CAZFBB01. The sequence continues at coordinate 590 of CAZFBB010000125.1, read as the reverse complement.
TAAATTATTATCTTTAAGTCTTTCTCTCCTAAACTTGAGCAATGAAAAATAATTTCTTACGTCATCTTCAAAATTTTATTTAAAGAGAATTTGTAATCCATATTAGCTCTAGACCTTCCAACTAAATCAATATTAGAAGTAAGAAAAAAGATTATTTTTTCTTTTGAGAAAATTAAAGAAACCAATGAATTACTTAATAAAGATTGCTCTATTTTTGCTATTTATAAGAATATAAAAAAGAAAACCGAATAATCATAAAGAATCTAAAGATAAGATAAATTATTTTAAAATTATCCATGAAATAGATAAGAAAACTATAACATATATATTTAACTTTCAGTTATTTAGTTTTTATAAAACCTAAATTATATAATTAAATCAGAAAAAATAAAAAGAGGTGTGGACGAAAAAAGATTGTTTTTTCCCCTAAGAAAATTGAAGAAGTTAGTGAATTACTTGATAAAGATTGGTCTGTTGATGCTATTTGTAAAAGAGATAAACTTATTGATAGAGAGGAACGATGTTCAATTAAAACTCTTTATAACATGGTTTCTAGATTTGATTTTAATTCTACAAAATTAAGAAGAAAA
>CAZFBB010000124.1:0-9273 GCA_964517235.1 uncultured Fusobacteriaceae bacterium | reverse complement strand
TTCAGTAAAAATCAAGTACTCATATAAGAAATAAGATTAAGTAATCACTACAGTCTCATATTTCTTATTTCTTTCGCAAATTATTTTACAATTGTTCATTTACCTCTAAATTTCTTGTTTTTTTGTTTTGATTACACTATTCAGGTTATATTTGAAATAACAAAAAGCTTGACTCTCATATATCAGTCAAGCTTTTCCCCCTATACAAACACCATATTTTCGCTTATTGCATGATTATCTTTTTTATTAAATACATCTAACAGTTTTTCTATTGTTAATTCTTCTTTTTCTTTACCACTTACATCTAAGATAATTTCTTTATTATGAAGCATAATCAATCTATTTCCATACTCTATAGCATCTTGAAGATTATGAGTAATCATAAGAGTTGTCAATTTATCTCTCTCTACTATCTCTTTAGTTTTTTTCATAATCATCATTTGTGTTTTAGGATCTAACGCTGCTGTATGCTCATCAAGTAATAAAACTTTAGGTTTTTGCATTGTTGCCATAATAAGCGATAAACTCTGTCTCTGTCCCCCTGATAAAGAACCTACAGGAGTATCAAGTTGGTTTTCTAGCCCTAATCCTAATGTTTTAAGTATTTTTTTATATCTACTTGTTGAACCTTTTTTTAAGCCAAATCTTAATCCAAAATTATTTCCTTTATTCTCTGCCATAGCCAAATTTTCTTTTATAGTCATCGATGGAGCTGTCCCAAATGTTGGATTTTGATATACTTTTGATATAAACCTTGCTCTTTTGTGTGCATCTACTTTGGTAATTTCTTCCCCATCTATATGTATACTCCCTCTATCAGGAGCTAAATTTCCTATTATTAAATTCATTAATGTCGATTTTCCTGCACCATTACTTCCTATTATTGATACAAAATCACCATCTTTTATATGTAAGTCTAAACTATCAAAAACAATTTTCTCCTGTCCTATAGTAATAAATTTTTTAGAGACTCCTCTTGCTTCTACCATACTACTCCCCCTTCTTTACAAATAGCTTTCCCTTAGGTGCTAATATAACAATTACTATAAGGGCAGTAATAAGTTTCAAGTCTGTAGCTTTAAACCCATATTTTAAAGCAAACGATATAGCTAATCTATAAATAATACTACCTATCACTACTATTGTAGTCATCTTCATTCCCTTAAATCTTTTGAAAACTCCTTCACCTAAGATTATACTTGCAAGTCCAGCAACAATAATTCCCGTTCCCATACCAACATCAGCAAAACCTTGATTCTGAGCCAATACTCCTCCTGCTAAAGCAACAAAACTATTACTAATCATAAGACCTATTATCTTCAATGTTTTTTCATTAACTCCAAGAGCTACTACTAGTTTTTCATTATCACCAAGTGCTCTTAGTGCAAAACCAAATTCAGTTTTTAGTAGATAATCTAATAAAACTTTTACAGCTACTAATATTATTAATATTATCAATATTGAATTAAATTTTGAATTTTCTATTATCTTATATTTATTAAATAAATGTTCTACACCAAATAAATGTATATTTGATTTCCCCATTATTCTAAGATTAACACTATAAAGTGCTGTCATTGTTAATATCCCCGACAACAAATCTCTTATTTTAAAGTGTACATGTATAAATCCAGTAAAAAGACCTGCTAACCCTCCAGCTATAGAAGCCATAAATAATGCAAATATTGGACTATACCCCTTTGTCAAAAGTATCGCTACTACAGATGCTCCCAAAGGAAATGACCCATCTACTGATAAATCTGGAAAATCTAGTATCTTATAAGTTATGTAAACACCCAAAACCATCAATGCAAAAATTAATCCTTGTTCTATACTCCCTAGCCAAAATGTTGTCACAAACCTTCCTCCCATACTAAATTACTTTTGCTTTTTCTTCTACTTCACTAGGAATAGTTACTCCTAATTTTTCTGCACTATTTTTATTAATAATAAGTTCTGTATCCTCAAGTCTTTTCACTTTAAAATCACTTATATCTTTCCCTCTCAATACTTCAAGTGCTATCTCACCTGTTTGCTTCCCTAACTTGTGATAATCTATACCTTCTGTAGCAAGTGCTCCTGCTTCAACATGAGCTTTCTCTGCTCCTATTATTGCTTTCTTTGCACTATTTGCCCTATCTACTATTAATGGCATTGCTGACGCAACCAAATTGTCTGCTGGTGTATATAAAACATCAACTTTTACAAGTAATGTATCTAGACCTTGAGCTACTTCATTTACATTACTTATTCCAACTACTTCTACCTCTAAACCAAACTTCCCTGCTATATTTTGGGCATTAGCCACTTGAATTTCAGAATTTTGTTCACTCAAATTATAAATAATACCTACCCTTTTTGCATCTGGCATTAAAACTTTTAATAGTTCAAATTGCTTTTCTATAGGTGTTGCATCACTTGTCCCACTGATGTTATTCCCTACTAATCCAGCCGCTACAGGGTCTGTTACTGCCGTAATAAGTATTGGTATCTCTTTTGTTGCATTGTAACTAGCCTGTGCTGTAGGAGTTGCTATTGCAAGTATCATGTCTTTTTTATCCTCAACAAAACTTTGTGCGATATTTTGGGCTATACTCATATCACCTTGTGCAGACTTATTATCAAATATTACTTTATCTGCAAATTCACTTGACATAATAACTTCTACAAAACCCTCCCTTGCTGCATCTAATGCAGGATGCTCTACTATTTGAGTTATACCTATATTTATCTTAGCTTCTTCTTTTCCACAAGCTACAATAAACGTTACTAATACAAAAATACCTATCATTTTAACTACATTTTTTACCATGCTACTTTCCTCCTATACTACTTTTTAATGTACGTAAAAAAGCCTCAAAACATTTGAGGTTACGACAGAAATAAATATCTCTCTACCGTTCTACATTCCTACATTTTCCTACTGTGTTAATACATTCTACAAATTTTACTTATGAAAAGTATATATGAATTCTGCCTATCTGTCAATGGAATTTGTAAAAGTAATAAGCAATTTAAATTATAGTTAGTAACTATTAGTTAGTAATTTGTAATTAAAAACCTTTTGAAAACTCTCACTTTTTTGAAACTCTCTAGTAAAATAATTAATATTTTATAAATGATATTTAAAAGACTTTTTTTTAACCACTAGATTTACACTAATTACCACTTGAAGAAATACTTTTTCAACTATTATTTATTACTCATTAATTATTAACTATTACTTATTAACTATTATCTATAAATCGCTTGCTATTATTTATTATTCTCTAAATTAACACAATTCGTTGCAAAAAAATAAATGCAATCATTATTAAATAAGTGACAATTAAAAAGTTAAAAAACAAAAAAGACTAAATTTTTGATTTAGTCTCAAAGCTATTTACAATAAACTACTTGCACTTGCTAAATTACCTTTTTCAAGACGTTTTATACGTTCTTCTCCTTCTCTAGTTAATTTATCAAATTCAACTATAGATTCTGCCATACGTGGTAAAGCTTCTTTTCTATATGTAGAAATTTGTTCCATTGCATTATTTATATCAACAAAAGCCTCTTTTAACTTTTCAACATCTATCATACTTCCACTTGCTTGTTTTTGTATCTCCACCCCTTGGTTTTTAAGTCTTTCGGCAGTTCCTGCTATAAGATTGTTAGTTGTTTCGTTAAGAGCATTTATTTGATCTAAAACTAACTTTTGGTCAGCTAGAGCTTTTGCGACGATTATTGCTACTTTTAAAGCATTTACAGTTACTAATTTTGCTCTATTAACTCCTCTTATTAGCTCTTTATTATTTCTCATAAGAACTTCTATTGCTAATATCCCCTGTTGATTTACTGCTAATTGCTGTTGAAGATCCATTATCCTTTGTCTTAATGGAAAAATCAACTCCTCTTGAATAAATCTTGCTTTATCCTGATTTTCAACATTTTCAAGTTCTTTATTCAAACTTATATCAATAGCTTCGCCCATTTTTATTGTTTTTCGAATTTTTTTAGTTAATTCTCTCATATCAATTTGCTCTTGCCCTAGGGAAATATTATCTCTTTTAAGAATATCTTGACCATTATCTAACGACTTTAATATATCATTCAATAAAGTTTCTGATTTTTTATATTTTTGAAAGTATTTTGTAACAGGATTAAAAAACTTTCCTAAAAATCCTTTTTTTTCAAAATCTATACTTGTTGGATCTAGCTCTTTTATCTCATTTCTCAAGGAAACTAATGTATTAGAAACTTCATGTCCCTCTTTTCCTTTATCTGCTATCTCTTTAATAGGACTCTGTAGCAATGAACTTTTGTGCACTGCTTGTTTTTGCAAATCAAGTCCTAAATTTTCTATAGCTTCTACTCCTTTGACCCTATCTGATAAATTTTCCAAATCAATATTAATTAATTTATTTGCATAATTATTAGCAGTTTCAACAAGTTCTATTGTTTCTTTATCTGTTGGTTTTGTTTCTGCAACTATTTCTTCTTTAATCTTTTCTTCTTCTGGTAATAATAATTCAAAATCCATTTTTCCCCCTTATTAAATGTTGTAAGCTTTTGTATTCTTTATTAATTTATCAAGTTCTGCTCTAGTATAATCAAGGTCAAGTATGCTTCTAGTATCTTTTCTTTTGAGTTCTGAAACTTTAACTCTCAGTTTATCAAAATCAGTAATAAGCTCTTCATTAATAGAAATTATTCTATTAACTTCAGCCAAAGAATTTTCTGCTATTTCTTTTCTCTCTTTAAGGGTTTTTAATTCATTTATCGTTTCTTCCTTTAAAGTAGGAAGGTTTTTAATTTCAATAATCCTATTATTTATTCTATCAAAATCAATCTCTTCTAATACATCTAACTTGCTTCTAATCTCTTCAAAATTATCATAAAGTGCATCATATACAAGTCCAATAGTTCCCATAAACTTTGCATAAGTAAGTTCTGTTACTTCAAATTTTTCTCCCAAAGTTTTTACTATTCCCCTATGTTTTTCATCAAATCTCATAATTTGATTTGAAGTTGTCTTTGCACTAGAACCAAAAAAGTCATTGCTATAAAAAATCGAATATTTATTTAGCAATTCTTTAATTTTAATTTCTTCTTCATTTTCATCTTTTTTTGAGATTTTTTCCCACTTTAAATAATCTATTTCTCTATTCTTTCTTCCCCTATCAAAGGTTCTCGTTATAAGAGACCCCAAGAAATAACCTCCGAAAACTCCAAATAGAAATTTAAACTTTAAAGACATTAATAATATAATTATTCCAATTCCATAAATTATCAAATTATTAATCTCCAACTTTTCCTTTTCCATATAACCTCCCTTAGGTGACAATATGATTGTAAATCATTTTTTATCATTTTTCAAATTGAATATCTTCTTTTTTCTAAGTTTGTAATAATCTTCACCTTTTTTCTTTATTTTAATATAAACTTTTCCAAATAATGCCAATATTGTAATTACTCAAATTTTTTATTTAAAAAAAATTAATAAATTCTAAGATTCAACTTAATAAATATTTTATCTTGTCCTTATACATAAGTGACTTCATTTTACAACAAACTAGATAATATCTCCTAACTAGCTATATTTTATAGTTCAAAGAAAAAAGGTGATTAAAAATCACCTTCAATTATGTAACTCTTATCTATTAAATAATCCTTTAACACATATACTACTTTTATTATAGACTCTTCAAATGCTTCTACTACAGCAACAAGTTCATTTTCATCTATATTTTCTTTCATTAGAGATTCAGTCATAAGGAGTATCTCTCCACTACCCTCACTACTATCATCTATGGCCAATGATAAAGGAGCTAAATCCATATTCATCTTTAAAAGCATCTTGTAAAGATTACTATCTTCTACTAATTGATTTATTCCTATTATATCCAGCTGAAAAAAAAGTTCTTCTTCTCCTTCTATTATAATAAGTGGTCTTTCATAATCTCTAAATACAACAAACAATACATTATCTTGTTGTCTCTTTACTATATAACCATATGAGTATAATAAGTCACTTATTGTTCTTTTGGCTCTTATACTTACCTCTGTTTCCATGCTACACCTTCTTTATACTATTTAGTGTAAGTGATATTCCCAAATCAAGTGCTATAGTTCTTTTATCTTTTTTCGTTAAGTAATTTACTAGCATAAATTCTTCATCAAAAAATTCATCTTCTATATCACGTGAATATATAGCACTTCTTTTTTCATATACCTTCTTTTCAAAATCTTTTTTTTCTTCATTATAAGAATATCTTTTCTCCTTATACTTAAAACTTTTACCTTTTTCATAAAGATTAAAATACTCTGTTTGAAGGTCTTCTTCAACAAAAGTGTAATAAAAATCAGTCATATGTTCATATTGTTGAATATCCAATAACCACTCTTCATCTTCAAGTTTTTCCTCAAAGTGCTTTTTTACTTGCTCATATGTTTTTTTACTTAATCCAGCTATTTTCTCTATTATATTTGTTCTTATATATGAATCTTCATCAAAAAAATCTACATCTTTTAAGTTATGAATCTCCTTATAAAAACTCGAAGCTACTTTAAATAAAATTCTTTCTATTTTTTCTCCAGCTTCATCATCAATAATAAAAGTTTCATCTCCTATTATTCCTTGCAACTTATCTTTTCCCAACCAGTATATCCATTCTTCATTACTTTCTGGGTAGATATAATCATAGTTAACAAACAACTTTATATGTTCAATCTCTTCTTTATTATATCTTAATTGTATATAAGCTTCTTGCTCTTCTACTCCACCTAAATATAAGTTTACTAATTTTTTACCTTCCAAATTGGCAGTTCCCATTTTTTCTATATATATTCCTTCTCTTTCAAAAATGAATTTGCTTTTTGTTCCCATATTTGAAAATTCTAACCCACTAAACTTAAGATATAGCCCTAACTTAAGATTTTCAGGTAAAAAATCATCTATTCTTTTTTCACCTTTTTTGAATACCTTAAACATAAATCCCCCTTAATAATACTATATACATTATTATAATATATTTTTTACCTTTTTTTCAAATTCATTCTTTATAATTGAATATCTTTTTTATTGAATTGTTTCGAGAAAACTCTCTCCTCTACCTAAGAGGGAGATGAATCTGAAGGGTTTTTAGTCTTTAGCTCCTGCTTGAGAGCAGATATACTTTTCGATTATTTCCATTGTTGCTCCTCCAGTTGTTAAAATACAATAAATCTAATCTAAAAAACAGGTTTCAAATAATATTTTTTTTAATTAACCTTAAAGAAACTATTTATAAAGTATTAACTAGTTTATCTAATTGAACTTGCAGAGGAACTTCAAATAATAGTTGTACCTAGTCAAATTCTCCATTAAATTCAATTACACCTCTATTTTTTCCTTCAATTATATTTTTAAATATTTTCTTAAATCATTCAATACTTTTTTATTAATACATTTGTATCTATATTTAGTTCTTACTATCAAATGATATTAATATTATAGATTGATTATCTATTACTTTTAGATTCCTTATCCTTCATGTTAAAAACTCCTTTATAACTAAATCAATATACTGTATAATTATAGCATAAAGGAAAGGCAATATTCTATGAAAATCAACAAAGCTTTTAATTTTAGGATATATCCCAATCAAGAACAACTAACCTTAATTCATAAGACTTTTGGTTGCTACATCTCAAGAAGTCCCCTCAAAAGCCTTTAGATAGGTTTAATCATGGGCATGTCACTATACAATAAATATACAAATATTAATAATCTATTCAATAATTATGAATAAAGGAGTTTATATGTTTTTAAAAAATGAAACTTTTTACCAAATAAAAGAATTAAAAGATTTAGGTTTAATTAGTCTACAAAGTACTGTAAAAGCTGGTTCTTTATCTCCATATTTCTCTAAAGAAGGTTTGGATAATTTAAAGATATTTTTAAAGGAAAATAATTTAGATAAAAAGAAATTAGTTTGGGCCAATCAAACTCACACTAATATAATCTATGATCTAAAAGATGGAATCCTTGATAATTTTGATAACTTAGATGGATTTGTAACTGATAATAAAGATATTGTCATAGCTACTTTTTATGCAGATTGTCTCCCAATTTTCGCTTATGATAAAAACCTTGAAGTTATGGGTCTCTCTCACAGTGGCTGGCCAGGAAGCTTGAAAGCAATAGGAATAAATATGATAGAGACTATGATTGATTCATATGGTTCAAAAAAAGAAGATATAATTGTCGCTTTTGGTATTGGTATAAGTGGAGATGTTTATGAAGTTTCAGAAAACTTCCTAATACCATTTAGAGAGAAATATAAAAATGAAATTATTAATAAAGTTTTTAGAGAGAATAATGGAAAATTTTACTTTGACAACCAACTTTTTAATACTTTAATTTTTAAAGATTACGGTATAAAAGAAATTATCACAAATAAAGAGTGCACCTATTCTAACAAAGAATTCTATTCGCATAGGAGGCAAGGAAAATTCGGAGGTAGAAGTGTTGCTATCTTTACTTTTAAAAAAAACAAGTAAATAACTAATAATCGAAAAATTTTCTTGATTGACCAGACAAGGAGTTTTAATCTTAACAACCTCCTTAAATCTGTGTCAATTTTTTTATTTTTAATTTAGTTTTACAATAGCTTTTATTAAAGCTAGACTCAGGTGACTTTCTGCTTCTTTCATCATTTTATAAAAAAAATATATATTATAATAAAAGTAACGAATGCTCTTATTTTAAATCTGTCTGAGAACTTTAGTATTTTAAAATATTTTATCAAGATCTTTAAACAAAACTTTTTGATATTCACTTTTCTATAAAAAAAATTATATAATTATAATCATAAATTTAAAATACATTTTTTAATATTTTAATAATTTTTAGAAAGGAAGTGGTCGTTAATGAAAATGAAAAAATTAGCTATAATACTTACAATTATATCTCTTGTGCTCTTAATATCTTGTGGAAGTGACCCTAAAGGGGTACCTATACCAACACCTCCAGACCTTACTGAATCAAGCGAAACTGTAGAAAATGAGCAAACAGGAGAGAAAACTTCTAACGTTGTAGAAGCGAATCAAGCTAAGGGTGTTAATAAAGATGAAGAGGTTAAAGAGAATAAGCCTGACTCTAATAATGAAGGAAACTCTGGAGCAGATAGCCTTGCTGGTACAAATACTGATACAAATAATAATGGAAATTCTGGTAATGATGATACTAATCAATCTGTAACAGTTCCAGATAATAATACAAATACTGATGATAACTCTGGCGGTGGTGAT
>CAZFBB010000123.1:0-9372 GCA_964517235.1 uncultured Fusobacteriaceae bacterium | reverse complement strand
TTTGGAATATTTCTAATTCCAGCCATTAATGTATTATCATTTATACTAAGTCCTGTAATAACTCTATCTTCCATTTTTTCATCTCTCTCCTTTATGTAAGTTCCTTTTACACTTCCCAAACTTCTACCTACGTAAATTTCTACTCCGTATTTTTTACCTAATTCTACTGCTCTTACTTCCATTACTCCTGCACCAAGATTAGACATTTCCATCATCTCTTCATACGATATATAATCTAGTTTTTTTGCTTTTCCATATACTCTTGGGTCAACACTGTAGATACCATCTACATCTGTATATATCTCGCATGGACATGAAAGAGCTGCTGCAAGGGCTACTGCACTAGTATCAGATCCTCCTCTACCAAGTGTAGTTACATCTCCTTCTTCATTATAACCTTGGAATCCAGCAACTATTACTATTTTACCATCTTCTAGATTTTTTTCTACCCTAGTTGTATCAATTTTTTTAATTTTACTTTTTGTATGTAGTCCTGTAGTTGTTATTCCAGCTTGTAATCCAGTAAAACTTATTGCATCTACACCTTGTGCATGAAGAGCCATAGTAAGTAAAGCAATTGTCTGTTGTTCACCTGTTGACATTAGTCTATCAAGTTCTCTTCTACAAGGTTTTTTATCAAGTTCATAAGCCATTTTTAATAGTGTATCTGTTGTTTTTCCCATGGCACTTACTACTACTACTAACTCATTGCCACTTTCTTTTAATAATTTCAAGTGTTGTGCTATATCTCTTATTTTATCAATATTTCCAACAGAAGTCCCACCATATTTCTGTACTAATCTCATAATTTCCCTCTTTCAATCTATACAAATATTTTTTTAATCTAATGTTAAATCATTTCTTACTAAATCTTCGTAACTTTCTCTCTTTACTACTATTTTAGCACTTTTATCCTTTACAAATACAACTGCAGCTTTTTTTATTCTATTATAATTACTTGCCATAGAGTAGTTATATGCTCCTGTACTTCCAACTGCTAATATGTCTCCCACTTCTGCATTGGCAAATTTACCTTCATGAATAAGTACATCTCCACTTTCACAACATTTTCCAGCAACAGTTGCTCTATAGTCAACTTTATCATTTAATTTATTTGCAATAACTCCTTCATATTTAGCTTGATATAAAGCAGGTCTTATATTATCTGTCATTCCACCATCAACAAATATATAGTTTTTACCACTATAAGTTTTTTTTGTTCCTCCTACTGTGTAAAGAGTTGTTCCTGCATTGGCAACTATACTTCTACCCGGTTCTATCATCACCTTTTTTAAAGGTAAATTAAACTCTTTTTTAATTTTCTCTATATTCCCAACCATATTTTGTACAAATCTTTCTAAATTAATTGGATCATCACCATTAGTATAATATATACCAAATCCACCACCAAGATTTATTGCTTCTGTTACAAATCCAATCTTTTCTTCCAATCTTTTTGCAAAAGCAAACATTACCTCTACTGCTCCATAAAATGGTTTGTCATCAAATATTTGTGACCCAATATGACAATGAAATCCCTTTAAATTTACATTTTTCGCTTCTACAAATGAATTTATTTTGTTATAAATATCTTCTGAAAATATACTTTCACCAAATTTTGAATCAAATTTAGAAGTTTGAATATATTCATGTGTATGGGCATCTATACCAGGATTTACTCTTAATAGTACATCAACTGTTCTATTTGCTTTTAGAGCTAATTGACTCAATAAGTTTAATTCATTTACATTATCTACAATAATATGACCTACACCAAAGTCAATTGCCATTTCTAGTTCATCTATAGTTTTATTATTTCCATGCATATATGTTTTCCAAAGAGGATAACCTGCTTTTTTGGCTGTATATAGTTCTCCACCTGAAACTACATCTAAACTAAGACCATTTCTTGCTACTAATTGACACATTGCCACAGTCATAAAAGCTTTACTTGCATATATAACTTCCGTTTCTACTATACTTGAGATAAAGTTTTCCTTAAATATTCTCATATTTTCTTCTATTAAACTTTGATCCATGACATATAAAGGACTTCCAAATTGATTTATAAGCTCTTTTGTACTTATGCCTCCTATATGTAACTCCCCTTCTACATTTGTACTACTTCCAAATAATCTCATGTTACCCTCCCTATATATAAAGATTTATAATTTACATAAGTATAAAAAAAAGTTGATAGGGATAGCTCCTATCAACTTAATATCAATATAAATATATATTAATTAAATTAATAAGATAGCACTCCATTATTACTAATGACAGTCTGCAAGATTTTTTCCTGCAGCCCAGCAAAGAATTTACCACTTTCTTTACTTCGGCGATTACACCTTTTGATATATCTCTACAGTTTGGTAACTTCCATATATCTACTTTTTGTTTTCGCAACCTCTATCTACATATTTGTTTTCACTTGTTGGAGCTAGTATACTCTATCTATTCAAATATTAAAAATATATAGAATAAATGAAAAATATTATTTCAATATATAAAAGTATATATTCCTTATACTATAGGCCTTTAGAGAGAGAAGAAAAAAATTTATATAAAATAAAATTTATCTTTTTTATTTTATTTTATTTCTTTATTTTCCACATTATCAAAGTTAAATTCAAAAAGTTATATATCACTTTAAAAAAATTTATAAAAAAAAGCTAAAGACACTTATTTTTCTTTAGCTTAAACTTATTTATCTTAATAAAAAATTTCTATTGATAATACTCTTATTTTTGTAGTTCTTCTATTTTTTTCTTAAAATCTTCGATTAAAAGTAGAAGTTGTGGATCTACTTTTTTCTTTATTTTAATGATAACTTCTGTTTGTTTACTGTTAACTTTTAACTCAATAAGTTTTTTCTCTTTTTTAGCCCTTTCTTTATAGTATGCTGTAAGGTCTCTCTCTGTCATTTGTTTGCATCTATTAACTATATCTTCTATACTCTCACCTTCTTTTTGATGTGCAAAGATTTTGTTAATAGTTTCAGCTTTGTTTACACCTATATCATCAACTATATCTCTAAGTGCTCTTGGATAGTCCATTACTTTTGTTATTCTAAAAAACTTTCTTCTATTAAGATTATGTTCTTCCAACAACTCTTCAACAGACTTATTCTTTTCACTTGCATCTTTACGTAGTTTATAACTAAGTTCAAGTAAAGTAAGGTCTTTACGCTTTGTATTTTCATCTATACTCATTTTATTAAGAAAAACATAAGGAGTATCTTTATCAAAGACTACTACTTTATTTACTTCTTTTATCTCTTCACCAGCATCAAAAAGTTTTTTTATTGCAAGTAATCTACGTAAACCACTTACTATAATAAATTTTTTACCTTCTACCTCTTCCTTTTCCAATATATATACAGTATTTAAAAGTCCAATTTCTTTTATACTTTCAATAAGATCTCCAAGATCTTCATTATATAGTTCCTCTACATTATCATAAATTCTATTAATAAATTTTTTATCATTATAATCTATATATTTAAGCAAACCGCTACTTATATTAGTAGTACGTCCATATTTATATATAAATTTTGTCTTTTCCTCTATATTTAAAGTTGGTTTATCTACTTTTTCCTCTATCTTGCTACTTCTATTAGCTAGTGGATTTTGAAAGTTTCTAAACTTTTCCTTGCCCATTGCTTACTGCTCCTCTCTCTTAAGTATCTCATCTACCAAGTCTATAAAGTCCTTTGCCCCTGTTGATGATGGAGCATAATCTGTAATAGCCATGTTTAGAGCAGATGCTTCGGCTATCTTTATACTATCTCTTATAGATGTATTTAATAACTTATCTCCAAAATACTCTCTAATTTCATCAGTAAGTACTTCATGTAAATTAGTTCTATTTTTAATTTGATTTAAGAATACAGCTGCTATATTTACTGTTGGATTATAAAATTTTTGAATATCTTCAACGGTATCAAGTAAATCACTTATTCCCTCAAGTGCAAATTTTTCAGCTTTCATAGGAACATATACTTTGTTACTTGCTACTAAAGCATTATCTGTAATAATCCCCAAGTTTGGAGGACAATCAATAATAGCAAAGTCATAATCAAACTCAACATCCTTTAATATCTCTTTTAATAAATATTCTCTACCTCTTATATTTCCAAAATGATAGTCTGCCCTAGCTAATTTTATATTACTAGGTATCAAATCTATGTCATCACAAGTAATAATCACATTTTCAAGTGGAATATTAAATGTTTTGTTAGCCATTTGTTCCATCAAATCGTGTACTGTAAATTCAAGAGCTCTTTTGTCTATCCCAAAGCTACTTGTTAAATTACCCTGTTGATCCATATCAATAAGCAATACTTTTTTACCCATGTCACTTAATATTTTACCAATATTTCTTACAGATGTTGTTTTTCCAATACCACCTTTTTGATTTAATACAGAGATTACTTTCATATTACCCTCCTTATTTTCAAGTAGTGACTGAACAAGCTTTTGCTTACTGTTCTTATCAAACTTTCTATTTAATATTTCCAATTCTCTTTCATTTACAGATAGTCTCCATTGTTTATTTCTTTTAACATCTTCTCTTATCTTTTTTCTACCTGCACCTTCACGCCGTCCACCTCTAATGTTTTCCTTAGACATATTCCCTCCAAAGTACAAACTACCCTAAACCTAATTTATAATCTAAAATATTATTTCTTGTATCCTTTGATAAATTAAACTATAATTTATTGTATTCTTAGTACAAACTAAGTATATTATAGTTATTTTGAAAAAGCAAGCTTATTTTTTCAATTTAAGAATAAACTTATAAAAAAATAGGAGGAAATATGAAATTATTTTTTATATCAGATATCCATGGTTCTATTGATGATTTAAATTGGGCAATTAAAAAATTCCAAGAAAGTAGCAGTGATTATTTAATAATATTAGGCGATCAACTTTATCATGGCCCTCGTAATCCACTTCCCGATAGTTATAATCCTGCTGAAGTTAGTAAAGTATTAAATAAATATAAAGATAAAATAATTGCAGTTAGGGGTAATTGTGATAGTGAAGTAGATCAGATGTTATTAGAATATCCTACTATGGCTGATTACACTATTTTAATTGTGGATAATCTAAGATTCTTTCTAACTCATGGTCATATATACAATAAGGACAATAAACTTCCTATTACAGCAAATACTATCTTATGCCATGGGCATACACACCTTCCTGTTGCTGAAAAAATAGAAGATTTTTATTTATTTAATCCTGGGTCTATTACTCTTCCAAAGGGAGAATATAAAAAATCATATGGACTCTATGAAAATCATGTATTAAAAGTAGTAGATTTAGAAGGAAAAATCATTAAAGAAATCAAAATTAAATAGAGGAAAACTTCAATTAATTAGGTAGATTTAAGTATGTAGAAGGGAGGATAAAATAAAGGCTGAAGTGAGGGATTAAATGAAATACAAATATTTAAATGATTATTTAGATAATCTTCCTTTCTTAAAGGAACTTAGTTACCTAGAATTAGTGTTTTTTATAAATATATCTATGAAGTATTCGGAAATAGATGATGATGATAGTGCTACATTTGAATTTAAGAAAATACTAGATGAATTATTAACTAAGATAAGGGTAGAAGATGAAAATCAATACAATTTCATAAAAGATTATTATGAAAACGGGTATAAGATTGATCCTGATGGAGTTAATGAATTTATAACTGGACTTGTTAATAAAGTAAAACTATTATCTCAAAGTTTTAATCAATCAGCATATATAATTTTAAATGAAGATAAATGAGGTAAGTAAAGTTACCTCTTTTTTTTATTTATATTTGAAAATTTTTTTTATAAATTTCTGAAAAAATCCTAACAAAATAAAAAAAAATCTTGATAAATATAATTTAAAATTGTATAATTATAAATAGTGGTTGGATATGAGGAGGTCAAATGCAAAGTTTAATAATTATATCTTTAAAAAATAATATCGACAATATAGTTAAAATACTAAACGAAGCTGATTATGGAAGTAATTTATTACAAAAAAGTAATGATGAATACATGTTAGTTCAAAAAAAAAGGTATTATAAATTTCAATTAGCTGATGAGACTACTCCAGGTTTTCAAAAAATGAAAGCTGATTTTGCAGATTTTTTTGCTGATATAGAAACAAAACACAAAGATGTAAAAGTTAAATTACTTAATTATTTAGGTGATAGTAAAGGAGCAATAAATATTTTTTGTGAAAAAGGTTTTTCATCAGAAGGTTTTAATTTAGTTTCTAATTTAGCAAAAACTTTTAAAGGAATTATATTATCTGGTGGGGTTTTTGTTAACTCTGATCACGAAGTTCTATTAGCTTTTGACGGTACTAGTGAAACTAATGATTTTATTGGAAATCCAGAATTGATAGTAGAAAACAAAGAAGAAAAAAGAGATAGATCTCAAGTAGAAAATAATACTATTATTAGTAAAGTTAAAAGTCTTAAATTATTAGTAAATGAAAATCTACCTGAAATTGAAGATATAGAAAACATCCAATTTAGAGATAAAATTGAAATTGCCAAAAGAGCATTAGCTTTAACTTTCATTGCTAGTTATGCAGAAGGGGTAATTGAAACAAATGAAATAAGAGAAGTTAGAAAATTTTTTTTAAGCCTTCTAAAAGATTATCAGGTAACCAGTGATTTAACTGAAGCTGAAATGAATTTTATATACGAATATAGACCTACCCAAAATCAACTTATCGATTTTAGCTGGGAATACGAAGGTGCATATGCGCTTATGTGGGTTCTTGGATATGTAGAAGATTTAAGTTTTCCACCTTTAGCCTGTGAAGCACACAAACTAGTTAATATAATTAAACAATTTACTTCATTTGAAGAATTTATTGAAAATTCAAATTTAAGAAGTAAAAAGGAGTTAATCGAAGCATACGAGTTAGCATATAGAACACAAAGAGCTGTTGATGATACTGAATCAATAGGAAGAATTATACCTGGAGGTATCGACCTTAATGTAATTAGAAAAAGAAATAAAACTTTTCAGTGGATAACTAACTATAAAAATGCTCCGTGGGATAAAATATAAAAGTGAAACTTATTAATAAATAGTATAAAAAAAAGGATAGTTTTCTATCCTTTTTAAACTTGTTTATTAATCTTTTATAGTTCTTCTCCATTTGTTTCTATTACTTTTTTATACCAATAAAAACTATCTTTTTTATATCTTTTTAATTCTTTTTCAGTTTCTTCATCACGATCTACATAGACAAAACCATATCTTTTAGCATAACCATTTAACCAACTAAATAAGTCTTGAAAAGACCATGTACAATAACCTAAAACTTCGCATCCATCTTCTACTGCTAGGGCAATTTGTTCTATATGCTCCTTAATAAATGTAATTCTATATTGATCATGAATTTTTCCATCTTCTAGTATATCATAGGCACCTAATCCATTTTCAGTAATCAATACTGGAAGATTATATCTACTTGTAATCCTTCTAAGAGCAACTCTCAATCCATCTGGATCTATAACCCAGTTCCAATCTGTAACTTTTACGTGTGGATTTTTACTTGTTACAAAGTATTTATCAGTAGACAATTTGTCCACTTCAGACTGTACAGTATTCCCTTTTTGATTGTTTATTTCATCATTTTTATTGTCTATATGTCCATATGTAGATGTTGAATAATAATTTATTCCTAAAAAATCAGGCAATCCTTTTTTAAGAATTTCTTTGTCTCCCTCTTGAATGTCAAGTGTTATACCTAATTTTTTTAATAACGAAAGAGTAAGAATTGAATATTCTCCCCTAGCATAAACATCTAACCAAAGAAAATTATTTAACTCTTGTGCATCTTCCATTGCTAAAACATCTTTAGGGTGAGAACTTTTAGCATAGCTAGGGCCATAAGCAAATGATGGTCCTATTTTTCCATTAGGCACATCTTTTCTAAACTCCTCTATAGCTCGAGCATTAGCAAGATTAGCTATATGATTTACATTTAAGAATAAATTCATATTAGATTTTTTTGGTGGATGTAACTTTAATAAATAACCCAATGAAGTAAAGATATTTTGTTCATTTAGAGTAACCCAGTATTTTACCTTATGTCCAAATTCTTTATAAAGTACTTTGCAATATTCAACAAAATCTTCTATAATTTCTCTACTTTCCCATCCATTATATTTCTCTTGAAGTTCTTGGGGAAGATCCCAATGGTATATGGTAAGAATAGGTTCAATTCCATTAATTATCAACTCATCTATTACATTATGGTAAAACTCTATTCCTTTCCTATTTATCTCTCCTTTACCCTTTGGTAAGATTCTTGGCCATGAAACAGAAAATCTATATGCCTTTAAGCCCATCTCCTTCATAAGAGAAATATCCTCTTTATATTTATGATAAAAATCTATTGCTACCTCTCCTGTAGTATTCTTAAAGGTATTTCCTGAAATTTTTGAATATATATCCCAAATCGATTGCCCTTTACCATCAATATTAGATGCTCCCTCAATTTGGTATGCTGCCGATGCACTTCCCCATAAAAAATCTTTGCTAAAAGTCATAAGTCCTCCTTAATCTAAATTAATTAGTTTAGTTAACATATCTCTTAAACATTCTTCTCCTGTATAATGAACACCTTTTATTCCCAATTTTTCAGAAGCTTCTATATTTACAAGTGTATCATCAATAAAGATTGTTTCATGAGTATTTAAATTATATTTATTAATAAGAGTTTCATATATATCCCTTTCTGGTTTAATTTGCTTTACCTTACTAGAAACTATGTGACCATCAAATAGTTTAAACCAAGGATATTTTTCATAAATCATATCAAATGATTTGTCACCAAAATTAGAAAGAATATATGTATTATATTTAGAAGCTACTTCTTTAAATATTTCAACATTCTTTTCTATTGGAGGAATAAGTTCGATGATGTTGTCAAAAATATCTTCTATTTCAGCTTTGCAACTAGGAAGTTTGTCTTGAAAAAGTTTCATAGCTTCCTCAAAAGAGATAGTTCCTCTATCAATTTCTAACCATTCTTTACTTGCAAAAACTTCTCTAAATATTGCTTTTATTTTTTCTTCATCTTCTATCTTTTTCTTCAAATACTCTTTGGGATTCCAATCAATAAGTACTCTTCCCAAATCAAATATTACATTTTTAATCATAAATATCTCCTTTGCCCTAAATTTTTCTTGTTTATAAACTAATTTTAAATATCACTATCTTCTAGGTAATGATTTTATTTGATTTTATTTGTATCTTTAATTTAATTAGTACCATTGCTTTTTATTTTCTAATAGAATTACTTTTATATTTTTAAAAATAAGAGGAGACCGAAGTCACCTCTTGCAAACTATTTT
>CAZFBB010000122.1:0-9443 GCA_964517235.1 uncultured Fusobacteriaceae bacterium | reverse complement strand
CATCTTCTGCACCATAGTAATTAAATGGTTTATAACTTCTTCCTGTTTCTTTAGATATCTCTTCCATATAATGAGCAACTATATCAGGCACTGCATCATAATACTTATTTTGAGCTTCTCTCGCTTGGAAATAAATATCATCATTTTGTGCTGTTCCTCTAGTTACTGGATGATGTGGATTTAAAGCTCTATCTCTATGAGCTTGAACTGCATCATAATCTAACAATCTGTCGTAAACTTCGTAATTCATAACTTCTACTTTTTGAATTTCATGTGAAGTTCTGAATCCGTCAAAGAAATGTAGGAAAGGCACTCTTGCTTTGTAAGTAGCTAAATGAGCTACTCCAGCCAAGTCCATAACTTCTTGAACTGACCCAGTTGCTAACATAGCATAACCAGTTTGTCTAGCTGAATATACATCTGAGTGATCCCCAAAAATAGATAATGCTTGTGCTGACAATGATCTTGCACTAACATGAATAACACTCGGCAATAATTCTCCTGCTATTTTGTACATATTAGGTATTTTTAATAATAAACCCTGTGAAGCTGTATAAGTTGTCGTACAAGCTCCTGCTTGTAATGATCCATGCACTGCTCCTGCTGCTCCTGCTTCCGATTGCATTTCTACAACTCTTGCAGGTACACCAAATAAGTTTTCTTTTCCTTGTGACGCCCATAGATCAGTATATTCTGCCATAGGTGACGATGGTGTAATCGGATAGATTCCTGCTACTTCTGTAAAGGCATAAGAGGCCCATGCTGCAGCCTGGTTACCGTCCATAGTTTGCATTTTTTTTGCCATTTACCCAAACCTCCTGTTTATATTTATGTGATTTTCATTCTTGCAAATTGGTCTATTCTTATTAAGTTATACTTCATTTTTGAAAAAATGTCAATTTTTTTAATGTTTATCCTAAATTTATGTTCAATTTTTTGTCATTTATGCAAAAACCAAAATATTTTTATTATCAAAATATTTTTTAGTCCTGTTTTTTAACAATTTTTCTTTTTTTAGGACATCGGTATATTCTTGATAATTGTACTCAACAATTATATCATATCAAATTTTTAAAGTATGTCAAGTTTTAATTAAAAGAATTAAGTATATTTTCACAAAAAAAAGTCACTATAAAAGTGACTTTATTAAGTATTACTTAACAAGATTATGAGTATCCCTAGCTATAACTAACTCTTCATTAGTTGGAACTTTAAATACCCTCACCTTAGAACCTTCTCTAGTTAATTCCACAATACCAGGTTTTCTAACATTATTTACTTCTTTATCAAAATCAATACCTAAATATTCTAAGCCTGATGTTACTTTTTCTCTTATTGAAGCAGCATTTTCTCCAATACCAGCAGTAAATGCAATAGCGTCTACTCCTCCTAATACTGCTGTATATGCTCCAATATAACTTTTAACTCTGTAAGCAAACATCTCTTCAGCTAAAATAGCTTTTTTATCTCCTTCAGCTACCCCATCCTCTATATCTCTAGAATCAGAAGATTTTCCAAAAATTCCCAACAATCCAGATTCTTTATTAAGTCTAGTGTCCATTTCTTTAATTGTCAGTCCTCTTTCTTTCATTATGTGCAATACTGCTGCTGGATCAACATCTCCACATCTAGTTCCCATCATAAGACCTTGTAACGGTGTTAATCCCATTGAAGTGTCTAGACATTTATCTCCATGTATAGCAGCCACTGAAGCACCATTTCCTAGATGACATACGATAACTTTCGCATCATCTTTTCCTAATTCTTTTCTAACAGCTTCCGACACAAATTTATGAGATGTTCCATGGAATCCATATTTTCTAACTCTTAATTCTTCATAATCTGCATATGGCAACGCATACATAAATGCTTCTTCTGGCATTGTTTGATGGAACGCTGTATCAAACACTGCTACATTTGGTTTACCTTCTAATAATTCTTGACAAATTTCTATTCCTAATATATTTGCTGGGTTATGAAGTGGCGCCAAAGCACTAATTGTTTTAAGTTCTTTAATTACTCTTTCATCTACTAAAACTGATTTATCAAATAATTCACCACCATGAACTACTCTATGCCCAATTGCATCAACATCATCAGCACTTGCAATTACACCAATTTCTGAATCTTGAAGTATCGATAATACCAATGAAATAGCTTCTTTATGACTTGGCATATCACTTTCAATTATCTTTTTTACCCCTTTAGTAGGAACTTTGTAAGTCATTACCGACCCTTCCATTCCTATTCTTTCACATATTCCTTCTACTATTGCTTCTTCCTTAGTTATGTCGATAAATTGATATTTTAGTGAAGAACTACCACTATTTAAAACTAAAATTTTCAACTTAAAACCTCCTATTTTCATAATTAACATATTTTTAACTCTAACTCGAAAAGTATACTTTAATCTACTACCTTTGTCAAGAATTTAAGCATTAAGTGATTTAAATCAAGCATAATATGCAATTTATCCATATAAACAAAGATTTTACATAATTGATTTTATTTAATCAATCTAACTTTAATTCTTTTTAACACTTTAAAGTTTTTTGAATTTCTAAAAATTCAAATCATTATTTTTGATAAATTTAATCTATAAAGCTCTTAATTTATTCTTTCTTTAACAAAATTTTCCTCTTAAAAAAAAGCCTAACTATAAATTTAGTTAGACTTTAAATTCACTATTTGATTAATTTATAAGTATCTTGAGCTATCACTAATTCTTCATTTGTAGGTATAACCAATACTTTAGCTTTTGAATTCACACCTGTTATATCAGCTATTCCTTCATCATTTGCCAAATTTCTGAAATTGTTATTATTCTCTAAAGATAGTTCAATACCCATGAAAGATAAACCTTCACACACCTTTTCTCTTACTAACTCAGAATTTTCACCTATTCCACCAGTAAAGCATAGAGCATCTACTCCTCCTAATATTCCTGCATATTGAGAAACATAAGATTTAATTTTATATGTTAACATATCTATCGTCAATTTTGCTCTTTCATTTCCACTATCATATGCTTCCTTTACATCTCTAAAATCCGAAGTGTTACCAAAAATCCCTAATATTCCCGATTCTTTATTCATTCTTTTATCCATCTCTTCAAAGGATAATCCTCTTTCTTTAGCTACATATATAACTGCTGCTGGGTCTATATCTCCACATCTAGTTCCCATCATCAATCCTTCAAGTGGAGTAAGTCCCATAGAAGTATCTATACATTTTCCACCTTTAACAGCAGAAACACTGGAACCATTTCCCAAATGACATACAATAATTTTTGAATCTTCCCTATTAAGTATATTTTTTGCTATATTAGAAACATATTTATGTGAAGTTCCATGGAATCCATACTTTCTAACTCTTAATTCTTCATAGTCATCATATGGTAATGCATACATGAAAGCTTCTTCTGGCATAGTTTGATGAAATGCTGTATCAAACACCGCTACATTCTTTTTAGTTGACATCAAATTCTGACAAATTTCAATTCCTAATAAATTAGCTGGATTATGTAACGGAGCTAAACTGCTTACTTCTTTCAACTTTTCTATCACTTCATTTGTTACTAATACTGATTTATTAAATAAATCAGCTCCATGTACCACTCTGTGACCTATTCCTTCTATCTCTTCTAAAGATTTAATTACTCCAATTTTTTCATCTTGAAGTAATTCTAATACTCTTGAAATGGCTTCTTTATGACTAGGAAAGTCAAGAGACATCTTTTCCTTAATTCCTCTTACTGGAACTTTATAAGTTACACTTGAACCATTAATTCCTATCCTTTCACAGATTCCTTCTACTAAAGCTTCACTATTTTCCATGTTTATTAGTTGATATTTCAATGAAGAACTACCACTGTTTAACACTAGTATATTCACAGTATCCCCCCAATATAATTTTCTTTAGTTATTTTGATTGATTGATCTTATTTTTATTCAGCTTGTGCTGCTGTTATTGCTACAGTATTTAGAATATCTTCTACCGAACACCCTCTACTTAAATCATTGATTGGCTTATTTAAACCTTGCAACAATGGGCCATAGGCTTCTGCATTAGCTAATCTTTGTACTAATTTATATCCTATATTACCTGATGACAAGTTAGGAAATACTAGTACATTGGCTCTACCTGCCACTTTTGATTTTGGAGCTTTTTTACTTGCCACAGCTTCTACTATTGCTGCATCAGCTTGTAACTCTCCATCAAAATCAAAGTTAACAGCCCTATTAGTAAGAATTTCAGTTGCTTCTTGAACTTTGTCTACACATGGATGTTTTGCACTTCCTTTTGTAGAAAATGACAATAAAGCAACTTTTGGCTCCATGTTAGCCAAACTTCTTGCTGAACTAGCTGCAGAAGTAGCTATATCCGCCATCTGTTCAGAAGTTGGATCAGGTACAACTCCACAATCAGAGAAGATAATCACACCATCATCTCCATATTGTTTAACATTTTCTGGTAATACCATCAAAAAACAAGAAGAAACTGTTTTCAACCCCGGTTTAGTTCCTACCACTTGAATACTTGCTCTCAAAACATCAGCAGTTGGCGAAGCAGAACCTGCTACCATTCCATCAGCGTCTCCTAATCTAACCATCATAGCACCAAAATATCTTGGTTCCGTTGTCATAATTTGTCTTGCAACTTGTTCTGTCATTCCTTTTTTCTCTCTCAACCTAACAAATTCTGCAACATAAGTATCTATTTTTCCAAATTCTTTTGGATTAACTATTCCAATTCCATCTAAGTTAACTCCAATTTTTTGCGCATCCACTTTAACTTTTTCTTGATTTCCTACTAAGATAACTTTTGCAATTCCCTCTTTTTTTATCCCTTCAGCTGCTCTCAAAACTCTTTCATCTTCTGATTCAGGCAATACTATAGCTTTACCCAAGTTTTTTGCCTTTTCTTTAATTTGATCAATTATACTCATTTTTTCCTCCTGATTATTACTTGTTAAGTTTATTTTAACATAATTTATATTTCTTTTCAAAATATTTTTAACCTAACTCCATCTATCTTATCATTAAAAAAACTAAGATTAAAAATCAGTATAATCATTCATCCCCTCTAAATTATACCGCCGACATTGTTAAGTATATGTTAATTAATAAAAAAATAAAAGTCTTCTCAAAGACTTTTATTCAAATATAGCATTTATATATTCTTTCACATCAAAACTACGAAGGTCATTAACTCCTTCTCCTACTCCAATGAATTTTATAGGTTTCTTTAGTTCTTCCGATATAGCAAATATTATTCCACCTTTAGCTGTCCCATCTAATTTGGTTACAACAAATCCTGTTAACTTTGTAACTTCATTAAATACTTTTGCCTGAGTCAACCCATTTTGACCTGTAGTTCCATCTATAACTAATAAACTTTCATAAAACTCCCCTTCTCCAAGATGTTTTATTATAATTTTATTTATCTTTTCCAGTTCTTTCATCAAGTTATTTTTATTATGCAGTCTACCTGCTGTATCTATAATAGCAACATCTGCATTTCTTGTTCTTGCTGCTTGAAGCGTATCATAAACTACTGCTCCAGGATCACTCCCCTGTTCATGTTTTATTATTTCTACATCAGCTCTATTTGCCCATTCCTCCAATTGTTCTATAGCTGCCGCCCTAAATGTATCTCCTGCCCCAACGACAACTTTTTTCCCTTCATTTTTAAGTTTTGCAGCTAATTTACCAATAGTTGTTGTTTTCCCCACTCCATTTACACCAACTACCAAAATAACATTTATTCCTTTTTTATCTATTGATAATTCATTACCTTCATTAATAAGAAAGGATTCCATAACATCTTTGAGTACTTCATAAACTCCAGATGGTTCCTTTACTCCCCTTTCTTTCACTTCTACTTCCAACTTCTCAACTATCTTAAGAGTCATATGCATACCAATATCTGATTGAATAAGCATATCTTCTAATTCTTCATACATCTCTTGGTCAATTATTTTTCTGCTTTTAAAGAAATTTTTCATCATACCAAAAAGTCCATCTTTAGAAACACTTTTTACTAGTCTTTCTTTTAATGAAACAAATATATTCTTTTTTTCTATTATTTCCTCTTTAATTTCTCCTATTATTTCTCTTGACTCTTCTACTTTCGAAGCTATTTCTTCCTCAATTAACTCTTCTTTTTCTGCTTTTTCTTCTAATTTTTCTTCAATAGAAAGAACCTCTTCCAATAATTCTTCCTTCTCTACCTTTAATGCTTCCTCTTTATTTAATTCTTCTTTTTTTTCTTTTTTCCCAAATATTTTTTTAAAAAAACTCATCTTTCCTCCTCACAATCATAATTTATAATAACACATTTAATATGCTAATGCAATTATGAAAAAAAGAGACTAATCTATTACTAATCTCTTTAAATTACACTATTTTTTTCTCTCTCTTCCTTTTCTCTTTCAGCTTGGGTTTTGCTATGATAATAAGGCTCTAAAGCGAACTCATTATCTTTCTCTAACTCAGCTGTTAATTGAGCTAAGACACTTGCTTTGGGATATGCTTGAACATCAGAAACTATGTACGCTTTTTCCCCCATTACTTCCTTTATTAGCTCTTTATAATTTTGGGAACCATCTCCTACAAATATTATTTCTTTTTCTTTATATTCAACTAAAAATTCTTCTATAGTTCCATCTTGATACCCTTCTACCCTTACTACATTTCCTTTTTCATATTTATACAATGAAAAATAAGCTCTTCCCTTTCTCGCATCTATTAGTGGCATTATATATTTATCTGTATAAGTTACATTATTTGCAATAAGATCCAAAGTATTGTACCCTACTATGTCTTTTTTCTTTCCAAATACAAATCCTTTAGCTATACTAACTCCCACTCTAATCCCTGTAAAGGAACCCGGACCAATGGCCACCCCTACTTTTTCTACTTTTTCTATATCTGTATTGGAATTAACTAATAAATTATCAATAGCTTTCATTATTGTATCTGAATGATTTCTTCTCACATTTAAAAACTCTTCAGCAACAAGCCCTTTTTTTGTATCATATAATGCTACTGAACCTGCATTTGTAGAAGTATCAATTGCTAAAACCAACATAAGCTAAAATCTCCTCTTCTCTTTTTTTATTCCCATGTACTAAAACTTCTACCTTTCTAGAACTTTCATCATTGTGTTCCAAGTTAATTTCAATATATTCCTTTGGTAGTTCTGTTTCTATAAGGTTTGCCCATTCTATAATACTTATACCATCATTATTCAAATAATCTTCAAATCCTATTTCATATACTTCTTCTGGGTTAGAAATTCTATATACATCAAAATGATTTAGCACTATCTTCCCACTTTCATAGGACAAAACATAATTAAAAGTAGGACTCTTCAAATTTTCCTTTATACCAAGTTCTTTTGCAATTACCTTTACAAAAGCAGTTTTTCCCGTTCCCAAATCTCCTATAAGAGCAACTACATCATTCTCTTCCAATTTATTTACTAATTTTATTGCTAATTCATTTAGCTCATTAAAGCTAAGTATTTTTTTCATTAATTACTCCTTATTTTGTATCTTCTTAACTACATTTGTTGTGGATTTCCCTTGAATTAAAGACAGTATCTTTACTTCTCCACCATAAGAAAATACTACTTCTGATTCTGGCAAATCTTCTACTTTGTAATCTCCGCCTTTTACATGTATACTGGGTTTCAACTCTCCAATAAGTTCAACAGGCGTATCTTCATGAAATATAACTGTATAATCTACAGCTTTTAATCCTGCTAACATCTCAGCTCTATCAACTTCATTATTAATAGGTCTAGTCGGTCCCTTTAACCTGCTAACACTTATATCAGAATTAACTCCAACTACTAATATATCCCCACACTCTTTTGCTTCATTTAAATACCTCAAATGACCTACATGTAAAATATCAAAACAACCATTGGTAAAAACTACTCTTTTCCCTTGATTTTTCAACTCTTTTATTAACTGACTAGCTTCTTTTCTATCTAGTATTCTATTCATAAAACACCTCAAATTTTCTTTTGATTATATCATATATGCCAATCTTACGCAATATAACTAAAAATCAAAGAAATAGAATTTTTATATCCTTTAACTTATTATTTAAATAATCTTTATTTAAGTAATCTAAAAATACTTTTTTCCAAAAATTCACCATTCCTTTAACCTTTATCTTTTTTATACCTGTTCCCTACTAGACAAATAATAAGTCCCTACCCCTACATAGTTATCTCCCCATAGGTTCAATTACTTTTTTATAAAACAAAAGTAATAAAGACAAATGACTAATTCAAAAAATCAGCCATTTGCCTTTAATTAAAAAAACAGGTAATAATTAAATTTTATAAAAAAATTCAATTTATTTAGTTCCAAATATTCTATCTCCTGCATCTCCCAACCCAGGATAAATATATGATTTTTCATTTAATCCTGTATCTATACTTGCAGCATAGATGTTCACATCTGGATGTTTATCAACCACTTTTTTTATTCCTTCTGGAGCAGCTATTATACACAAAAATTCGATATCTCTTACTCCTCTTTCCTTCAAGTAATCAATAGCATATATTGCAGAACCTCCTGTTGCTAACATTGGATCTACTAAAAATACCTTTCCTTTTTCTATCCCCACTGGTAACTTGCAATAATAATAAACAGGTTCTAAAGTTTCTTCATCTCTATATACACCTATATGACCCACTCTTGCTGTTGGAATAAGATTTTGTATTCCTTCTACCATTCCCAATCCAGCTCTTAATATAGGTACTATAGATACTTGTGAAGCTAACACTTTAGTTGTTGTTTTTTGAACTGGTGTTTCAGTTTCAACCTCTTTTAAAGTCAGATTTTTACCCGCTTCATAAGTCATTAAAGTTGCAATTTCATTTAGAGTTTCCCTAAATACTTTTGTGTCGGTGTCTTTGTTTCTTAAATAAGATAATTTGTGTTGTATTAATGGGTGATCCATTTCAAATACTGCCATTTTATTCAACTCCTATTCCTTCTAGTTTATCTTTGAATTCTTTTAAGTCAATTTTAACTTTAACAGTAGCATTATCTTCTTCGTCCCATTCTCTGTATGTTACTTTTGCTTCAGTTAGTGTTTCTTCTAAAACAACCTTTAACATAGTATTTTCTCTAGCTATGGTTCTTAACTCCCTCTCTTCATTGTTTCTTATACCTTCTAAAAAGTCAACACTATCTTCTAGTGCTTCTTGTTTTGCTTCAGTATAAGCTTCATGCTTTCTAATAGCAGGAATTTCAGAGTTTCCACTTTCTCCTTGACCAGTAGCTTCATAATACCCTATCTTTTCAAGGTCTTTAACGTAAACAACATCTTGTGAAAATGATATTAACGATAATGAAAATATAAACAACAATACCAATAGTCTTTTTTTCATATTAAACACCACCTTATTTACAAAAAAAA
>CAZFBB010000121.1:0-9547 GCA_964517235.1 uncultured Fusobacteriaceae bacterium | reverse complement strand
TTCTTTAATCTTTTTGAATTTAATTTTCACTTGAACTTTTGTTCATATTTTCAACTAATATTGAAAAGTATAATTTCCTAAAGAAAAATAAAGGAACAAAATATCTGTTCCTTTAACTATTTTCAAAATATACATTTACAATCAAAAAGACAAATTTCTACAATCTAAAAAAATTTACCATAAACTCTAACTTTTTAATTTAAGCTATTTATATATTCCATTGCTTTACTCAATATAGGGTCATTATTTTTTATTGTGGCTATTTCATCAACTAATATATCTGGTTCCATTCCATAATCTAAGCTATTATAATCTTTATCTGTATAAAGTTTTAGTTGACTCGAAGTTATTTTTATACCATTAGGCAACTTTTTTAATTTTATCAAATCTGTTTGACCACCTGTTTTTTCCCCTATTACTACTCCTAAATTATTATTTTTTATAATACTTGGAAATACTGTCCCACCACTTACTGATTCTTTATCAACTAATACTATTATATTTCCATCATATTTTTTTAAAGACAAATCTGAAGATAATACTTTTTTATTTCCTTCTAAATCTTTAAAGTATTCATATACTCTATCATTAGTCAATAATGATATTAAATACATCATATTTATTGCATACCCACCATTATTATTTCTCACATCAATAATTAGGTTTTTATACTTAGAAACTATGTCCATAGATTTTTCTAATTCTTCAAAAAGAAGAAATGTTTTGTTTTCAGAATGAGCTGGACTAAATTCAGCTATTTTCAAGTATGCTGTATTTTTGTCTATAATTTTTATAAGAGAACTTCCTGTTTCTGAAATACTTGTTTCACCTATTTCCATTGCATAAATATTATTATTCATTTTTTTAAGAGATACAACCTTAAAGTGTCCTCTACCCAATAAATATGAAAACTTGGATATTTCTTCATAAAAATTATTTATAAATTTTTCTCTATTTTTGTCTAAATACTCTATATTTCTAATATCAACTAATCCTAATCCAACCAAATTTTCTATCTCTTCTTTTAAAATTTCAAAGGAATACTCATTTGTTTTTTTGCTCATGTATATATCATCAAAAACTTGTGGAGAGATACATAATTTTTTAATTTCTTTACTATCTTTTGTCATAGTTTTATCAAGAGTTGTTATTATGTCGTATATTAAAACCTGAGAATCACCTAAAGATTTTAAATCTATTTCTTCCTTTTCTTTAAGAAGTTTCATTTGATCATTAATAAAAATTTTTAAAACTTTTTTATATCTTTCTTTTATATTTTTATGAAAAGCTTCAATTTCATCATAGACATTTTCATATGCCATAAACTTCTTTTTTAACTTTTTTTCTTTAAAATCAACTTCTACCCTATATCCCTTAGCTTTAAATACAACTTTATCTTCTGACGACTTTATATATTCAAAAAAAGACAAGTTTCTTAACACTTTTTCAAAATTTTCTTTATCAATATAAATCATTCCATCATCATCCGCTATTGATATCATAGGATAATCTTTTTCTTCTTTGGCTACCATATATAGCTTTACATCTCTTTTTATTACAGAGTTTCTTTCAAAATATGATGCTTTTTTATAAAAAACAAAACCAAACAAACAAATTATGAATAATAATACTTTTTTATTCTTTTTCATTTCCACATCCTAACACATACAAAAAACTTTCTAATCAATTTTGATTTATCATTTTTTCATTAAAAATTTAAATCTAATATTCTTTAGACCTTAGTAAGCGACCTTCTTTCCATATTTCTGACCTAATAAGATTCCCTTCATTATCAAAATATTCTATAGCTCCATTTTCTTTATCATTTTTATAACTTCCTTTTTCTAATACTACACCAGAAGTAGAGTATACAATGTAGTCCCCATTAATAACTCCTTTTTTCATATTTGTTACTCTTTTCAGTGATCCATTCTTATAAAATTCTTTCACTTTTCCATCTACTATACCATTTACTTGATAGCCAGATAGTTTTTTTTCCCCACTTTCATAATAATGTGTATAAACTCCACTTTCTTTATCATTTTTAAAGAAGTAATGAGCTTTTACTTTTCCACTTTCATAATACAAAGTAAATATCCCCTCTCTACTTCCGTTAACATAAGTTTCCTCTTGAACTTTATTTCCTTCGTCATTATATGAAATACTCTTCCCATCTAAAATTCCATTCTTCACTGATAACTTTTCTACTATGATACCTTTTTTATTATACTGCAATACTTCTCCTTCAATTTTCCCTTCAACAATATTTCCTTTTTCTTTAATTATCCCGTTCTCATAGTATTCATATAGTCCATCTAAAATTCCATTTTTAAAGAAATATTTCCCAACTAAAGTACCATTTTCATTATATTTAAAATATTCCCCATTCAAAACTCCATCCTTAAAAAAATATTCTCCCATTAAATTACCTCTAATACTATATTCTAAAACCTTACCTTGTATAAGTCCATCTATTATATTTCCTTTTTCTTTTACAATTCCATTTTCATAATATTTAAAATATTCTCCATTTTTTAATGGATATACTTCTTTCAGTCCTCCATTCTTATAATAAGATTTAATTTCATTATTTTCTACAGTATTTAACTTTTTCATAGGAAATTGCTCATTTTTTTTATCAATCCCCATAACAGGAAAGCTAACTACAAATAACATAATCATTAGCCTAAATATTAACCTTCTCATTTATTCACTTCCAATTCCTTTGATTAATTTTTCACTAGAAAAAGAAGGGATATCTCCTTCAATGTTTAAATTTGTTCAAAATAGAAATATACTCTTTTTCACCTTTATAAATATTTTTCAATTTCAAATTTAAATAATCTTGTTACTTCCTGTTTACTTTATTTCTTTGCAAAATTCAATAAGCAAAAATTTTCCTCTTGCCTAATAATCACTTTCTCAACAAACCCCTTACATTATCATCCTTTATTTTTTTACAAAAAAAAGAGGCGACCAAGTCACCTCTAAAATTTTATTATTTATTTAAATTATAGAATACTCCTAAACCTTCATATACAGCAGTTTCTCCTAATTCTTCTTCGATTCTTAATAATTGGTTATATTTAGCCATTCTATCTGATCTTGAAGCAGAACCAGTTTTGATTTGTCCAGCGTTAGTTGCTACAGCAACGTCAGCAATTGTATCATCAGAAGTTTCTCCTGATCTATGTGATACAACTGCAGTATATCCAGCTTTTTTAGCCATTTCAATAGCTTCTAAAGTTTCAGTTAAAGTACCAATTTGGTTTAATTTAATAAGGATTGAGTTAGCTGATTTCTTTTGGATTCCTTGTGCTAAATACTCAGTATTAGTTACGAATAAGTCATCCCCAACGATTTGTACTTTATCTCCGATTCTAGCTGTTAATTTAGCGAATCCTTCCCAGTCATTTTCATCTAATCCATCTTCGATTGAAGTAATAGGATATTTTTCAACTAATTGTGCATACCATTCGATCATTTCGTCAGTAGTTCTCTTAACTCCACCTTCTCTTGTGAAATGGTAAGTTTTATTTCCATCTTCTCCTTCTTTAGTACAGAACTCAGAAGCAGCAGCATCTAATGCTAATGTGATGTCTTTTCCAGGCTCATATCCAGCAGCTTTGATAGCTTCTATAATGATATCTAAAGCACCTTCAGTTCCTTCTATTTTAGATGGAGCATACCCTCCCTCATTACCTACGTTAGTAGAATCTCCATTTGCTTTTAATAATTTTCCTAAGTGATGGAATACTTCTGTTCCCATTCTTAATCCTTCAGCAAAAGTAGTAGCTCCTACTGGTTGTACCATGAATTCTTGTACGTCAACTGCAGAATCAGCATGTGATCCACCGTTTAAGATATTCATCATTGGTAATGGTAAATCTTTTGCATTAGTACCACCTAAATATTTAAATAAAGATAACCCTGATGCGTTAGCAGCTGCTTTAGCTACTGCTAATGAAACACCTAATATAGCGTTAGCTCCTAATCTTGATTTAGTTTTTGTACCATCTAAAGCAATCATAGCTTTATCGATAGCTACTTGATCAATTGCGTCCATTCCAACAATAGCATCTCTGATTTCAGTGTTAACGTTATTTACAGCAGTTAAACACCCTTTTCCTAAGTATCTAGATTTATCTCCATCTCTTAATTCTACAGCTTCTCTTTCTCCTGTAGATGCTCCAGACGGAACTGCAGCTCTTCCTCTAAATCCGCTTTCTAAAATTACATCAACTTCTACAGTTGGGTTTCCTCTTGAATCAAGGATTTCTCTACCTTTTACATCAACGATTGTTGTCATTAATTTCCCCTCCATTATTATTATTATAAATAGCTATTTAATTCTAGCACAAAAGATGTTTAAAGTCAAAGTAATTTTTTCTCAATCCAAGCATATCAAGGCCTTAATTTCATTGGTCTAGAATAAAAAGTGTTCGCTTTTTTTAAAAGCATGTATCATTTCTAACTTTTTTACAGAGATAGACTTTTTCTAATTAATTTTATTTTTAGCACAACAAAAGGATTCATTAAAAGAATACTATTAAACTTCTTCTACATCATGTCTATTGGATACCTTCTACTCAATCTTCTCCTAATTTCATTTGCTTTTTTTCCATTACCACTCTGCTCATAATATTTCATCAAATAATAATCTTCTGCACCACTACGAGTTTCTTTTTCAGTAAGTTTTTCAGCAATATCTCCATCATATAAGTAATTTTTATTTAAATAGAAGTATTTTATACTATTAAAATCCATCCACAATTCTTCTAATGGATATTTACTTCTAGCTTCTACTTTGTATTCACTATATCCCATATTAACAAGTTTTCTATATTGACCAAAGGATAAATTATCTTTATATTCCCTAATACTTTCAATTTCATCTATAGCCAACAAGTAATTTACATATTCTTTTTCATAATATGGTTCTACTTTCAATTTGCCATTGTATACTACTTGGAAATAGTACTTTTTGTCTGAAAGTTGTTTTACTTTTTCCAAATAATCTGGAGTTCCTTCTATCAATTCAATATATTCTTTTAGTAAAAAGTCCTTTTCTATACCTTTTTCAAGAATAAATTCTTCTAATGTTTCTCTTAGTAATTCAACATTTCCCGTATTTTTAATCATTCTCAAATAGTCTCTTGCTAATCTATTATTATAGTAGAAACTAAAGTACCTGCTCAAAACTTCTAATTTTTCTTTATCACCTTCTTGCAAACTTAATTCAATCAATATCAAATTCTCATCATATTTACTATTAGGATACAAACTTTTAAAGTCTTCTATTGCTCTCAATACTGCTTCTTTTTCATTGTTCAATCTAAACTTATCTAAAAATTGAAAATGAAACTCTTCCCTTTCAAGAGCCAAATTATAAGCTAGTTTATAATTTCCACTTATAAAATACAAAGTCATTAACTTATCATATTCCATATTTGCTACAATTTCATTTAATACCTTTTCATAAAGTATCTCATATTTTTCCTTTTTTCCCTTGTATCTAAGTTTATGTAAAAGCTCAAAATCATTTTTCACTTCTATTTCCACTCCCAATTCTTCTTGAAGAGCAAAATAGATATTATAACCTTCTGTATCTTCTAAACTATAAATATCTCCATATGTTTTCATTAATTTTTTATCATTTGTTGCAATATCAAAGTAAACCTCTCTAAGCTTCTCATTCTCTCTCAAGTTTATATTAAATAATACCCCTTCAAAATAGTTCTTCTCTTTTTGAGTCCATGTATGACTATTGTAAAATTCATAAAATTCATTAGGTTTATCTACTAAACTAGTTAGATAAAAAATGTTGAAGTTATCATATTTTGGCTCTAGTTGGAGATTATGTTCCTCTTTTAATTTTATTATGTACTCATAAAGACTTCTATACTCTTCTTCTTCCAAATATGAAAAATATTCTTCCAAAACTAATAACTCCTTTTCATACTGTCCAAAATTATTATAAAGCTCTGCTTGTACCCATTTTCTATCTCCACTATATTCATCAAGATAGTTTAAAGCAGCTTCTTTCCTCCCACTTCTACTATAATATAAAGCCAAATCTAATAAACTTTCTTTATCTTCACTATTTAACAAATCATTTAAGTAGTCGCTTTTACTTTTTGGAAAGTATACTGGCTCCTCTAGCAAATATATTAGCTCATATTTTTTATTAGCTATTAACCCACTTATCACCAGCAAAAACATTAGTACTATTTTCTTCATTAAGTCCTCCTAATCTCTTTCTATACTCAGACTAGCCACACCATTCAAATTCAAATCTCCGAATTTTCCTTCTTCTTTTCCATATTTCAATTTAAAATATGCTCCTTCTGCTATCATTGCTGCATTATCTGTACAGAATTTCATAGAAGGATACATTACTTCCATTCCACTTTTTTTTCCCTCTTCAAACAATCTTTCTCTAAGAAGGCCATTTGCTGCTACTCCACCAGCTATAAGAATATTTTTCACATTTTTTTCCTTTGCTGCTGCAATGCTTTTCTTTACTAATATGTCTACTACTTTGCTTTGAAAACTAGCTGCAAGATTATTATTATCTATCTCTTCGCCTTTCATTCTAGCTCTATTTACATAGTTTATTACTGCTGTTTTGACTCCAGAAAAACTAAAATCATATTGACCAACTTTAGGCTCTGGCAGTGGAACTGCTTTTTCATCACCCATTTTAGCCAACTTGTCAATAATTGGACCTCCCGGATATCCTAAACCAAGTACCCTTGCTACCTTATCATAACTTTCTCCCACAGCATCATCAAGAGTTTGACCCATATTTACAAATTTATGATTTTCATCTATATATACAATATTTGTATGCCCACCAGATACAACAAGAGCAATAGCTGGTAATTGTACATTGTGTTCTAAAAAATTAGCATAGATATGACCTTTAATATGGTGTACAGGTATCAAAGGTTTTCTATATGTATATGCTAGAGCTTTTGCAAATGATATTCCTACTAAAAGGGCTCCAATCAGCCCTGGTGCATATGTCACTGCTATGTAATCTATCTCATCCATAGTAACTTTTGCTTCCAAAAGTGCTTCTTCTAAGATAGTATTAATATTCTTTATATGTTGTCTAGAGGCTATTTCCGGTACAACTCCTCCATACTCTCTATGTATCTCTATCTGAGAGGAAATTATATTTGTCAAAACCTCCTTACCATCTCTAATAATAGAGATAGATGTTTCATCACAAGATGTTTCTATTCCTAATATTAACATTTATTTCTCCTTCAAAATTTCTTCTTTATATTATATCATAACTTTCTAAAAATTATCTAGTCTATATAAGCTTTATTATAAAGATTACTATACAAATTTTTATTTTTTTCATAACTTTTTAAACTCCAATTACAAATTCTTTGTACCTAAAAAAATAATAAATATCTGAGGTAAATAGAGAGTTTTTTATATTGAATTTGGTAAAAATCATAGTAATTTAACCTTTAAAATAGTTTAATTTTAAGAAATTGGTAAATCTTATTTATTGATTTTCAAAAAAGAACTTTAAAATATTCAAAATAGATACAATCTAGCTAACTTAATAAAATCAGCTATTCAAAATTTTCAAATAGTTTTCAAAAAACATCTATTCCTTCTCTTAAATTATATAAACTTTCTACCCACTTATTAATTCATCTATAAAATTTAATATTTATCTTTAAAAAGAAAACTTTTGTATAACTAATAAATTTTTTTTATAGGTATATACACTTTAAACTAGCATTTTTATGATTTTTCATAAAATTCTTTACAAATTGTTGTTTTTTTTAAAATATTATAAAATTATAGTGTCAAAGGAACAAAAAACCTTTGAATTAATAGCAATAATTTTTTCATCGTAACATCCTATATTGGGAGTATCCCCTATACTCCCACCCTAAAATTGTTTTATTAGTTATTTCATCTATCCTCTTTTTAGTCTTTAGGAATTCATCACTCCTATATAGATGGAATAATTCATAAAATAATCTAAAAGATCATTCTCTAAGAATATAGAAAAGAGCTTCTTAATAGAAACTCTTTTTTCTTTATTAGTTTTTTATTTTTTTTACCAGTTCATCTATAACATTACTTTTTTCCATATCTTCTTCTGTAACTAGGTTCACTCTACCTATTTCTTTTCCTTCGTTACTAATAATATATACTCCCACTACTTCTCCTTTTTTTATTGGAGCTTTTATTTCTTTGGGGATATATAAAGATTTGGTCAATTTCCAATCTTTTTTTACAAATTCCTTTATCTCATCTTCAGCATACAAATTAATTTTACTCTTTTTCCCTCCATTAACAGGTACTTCTACCAAAAAATCTCCCCTATTAATAAGGTATTTTTCTTTATATTGAGCATAAGCAAATTCAATATTCTTTTCTATCTCTTTATCTCGAACGGCTTCTGTAGGTGAACCAAATATTATAACTAAAATTCTTGTTCCATCCCTCTTGACACTAACTGTTATATTATACATAGCATCATCTGTATGGCCTGTTTTTAAACCATCAACACCTTCTATTTTCAAATTTTTATTTCTATTTTCTATTTTTAATGAGCCTTTTTTTATAAACACACTTTCCATAGCCGTAATTTCCATTAACTTTTCATTTTCAAGGGCATATAAAGAGAGTTTAGCTATATCAGCAAGTGTTCCCATATCAGTTTCTTCACCTGTCATATTAGATGGTAATCCAGCTGGAGTATAAAATACAGTATCATTCATTCCCAACTCTTTTGCTTTATAATTCATCAATGCAACAAACCCTTCATAAGTTCCACCTACATATTTTGCCAAAGCATATGTGGCATTATTTGCAGAGTGTATCATAGAAGCATATAATAAATCTCTTAGACTTATTTTTTCCCCTACCCTAAGGTTTATAAAACTCCCCCCAACTCTGCTACTTTCGCTATCTATAGTAACTATATCTTCTAAAGATACTTCTCCTTTTTCTACTGCTTCCAGTGTAACTACAGCACTCATAAGTTTTGTTACGCTAGCTAACGGATGTTTAATATTAATATTTTCCCCTTCTACTATTTCCCCATTTTCTAGCACTATCCCCTTTGCTACATAATTATTATTTGCAAAAGTAAGGGACATTAAAATCGTAAATAATAACACTATTTTCTTCATAATCATCTCCATCTAACATTATAGCTTCATTATAGTATATTTAGAGGTAAAAGGCAAGTAATCTGACTAAGCCTAAAGTAGCCTTATCAAGGGATAATTATATTTTTTTTAAATACAATTCATATACAGACAGTACAAATGTAAACTTTTTAAGTCATTTTCACTATAAAATCCCATAACACAAAGAATCTGCACAGAAAAAAATTCTTGTGCTTATAATGAACTATTATTAACTGTTTCTGCAAGGAATTATACCAATCTAGCAAGTAAATTTTATACGTATAAGTTTTAATATGTAAATCTTGTAGCTTAAAAAAGGGCGGATTGACCCCCTATTATTCGGACTATTTTTACAAAGTAACTATCATTTCTTT
>CAZFBB010000120.1:0-9562 GCA_964517235.1 uncultured Fusobacteriaceae bacterium | reverse complement strand
AATCACTATAGTCACTAAATTTCAAAACTCGCTCTTAAGGAGCTCAAACAGCTCCTAATTCTTAAGGTTCCTTTCCTTAACTTCATATAGGTACATCTAAATAAAAAATAAATAAAACCTTTTTTAAGAAAATTTTATTTGTCTACAGTCTCAGAAGACATTGGCTTCTCTCAATTTACACTAAGTTTAGTGTATTCTTTTCCAGAAAAAGCTTTTTCTAAATTGGCAACTGTAGTATTTTTGACTAATAAAACAACGGAACCTTCCTCTTCATATTTTTTATTAGCTAAAGTATCAAAGTCATTAGAATAATCTTCTTTAGTTAATCTTATATAATAATCCCCACTTAAATCTTCTTCTTTAACTAAAGTAGCTTCTTTTTCAAGATTAAAATAGTGTCTCTCTTTGTACTTACAATTAACAGCAGACTTTACTATATCAGATACAACAGCACTAGCAGTAGCTTCTCTACCAGCACCTCTACCATAAAAAAGAGTAGTACCAACATAATCCCCTTCAACTTCTACTGCATTAAATACTCCATGCACATTACTTAATAAATCTCCCTTATTTACTAATGTAGGTGCAACTTGGATTGCTAATTTATCTCCAGATTTTTTTGCTGATGCAATAAGCTTTATGTTATAACCAAGCTTTTCAGCTAGGTGTATATCGATAGGTTTAATTTTAGTAATTCCACTTATAGGGATGCTGTCAAAATCAACAGTTTGATTGTATGCAAGACTTGCTAAAATACAGATTTTGTGAGCAGTATCTATTCCTTCTATATCATAGGTAGGATCAGCTTCAGCATAACCCTTTTTCATAGCATCTTTTAGAACAGTGTCGAAATCAAGGTTTTTTTCCTTCATTTCAGTTAGAATATAATTTGCAGTACCATTAATAATACCTCTAATACCTATTATATTATTTGCCACAAGATTTTCTTGTAATGGATTTATAATAGGGATTCCACCACCAACACTAGCTTCGTAATAGAGGTTTACACCTCTTTTAGAAGCAAGAGTAAATATCTCTTTTGAATGTTTAGCAATAAGAGCTTTATTAGCAGTAATAACATTTTTTCCCTTTCTAATAGCTTCCAAAACTATTTCTTTTGCAAGACCTTCTCCACCAATAAGTTCTACGATAGTTTCTACTTCGTCATCATTTAAGATTGTTTTATAATTTTTTGTTAAGATATTTTTGTTAAATTCAAAGGAGAAATCCCTATCTATATTAAGGTCACAAGCATACTTAACTTCTACTTCTGCACCTTTACTTCCTATATTTTTTTTTTCTTTTGTAAGTATCTCAAGTACCCCTTCTCCAACAGTACCCAACCCAATTATTCCTAACTTCATAATACACCCCTTTGTATAAAAACTTTGAAAACTGTTTAAATATTTAGTAAAAGAATACTAAATTATTGCATAGATATAGTAACATAATTTTGATACAAAGTGTACAAAAAAATGGAAATATATCATATTGATTTTAAATTTTACCTATTCATATGATGAATCAAAAATTAAAAATCATTTCTAATGTGATTGATACTCTTCATTATTTTTTCTGTTGTATCTACTTTGTTCATAGTATAGAGGTGAATTCCATCTATACCCCAAGAGATAAGGTCGATTATCTGTTCAATAGCATAAGCAATTCCGGCTTCCTTAAGTGATTCTGGTTTGTGTTCATATTTGTCTAAAATACGTTTAAATTTTGGTGGTAAGGAACAATGTGATAATTCAGTAATTCTTTTTATTTGCTTTGCATTAGTAACAGGAATTATTCCTGCTTGAAAGGGTACATTAATATCAAGTTTATCTGTTTTTTCCTTGAATCTATAGAGTATCTCATTATCAAAGAAGAGTTGAGATATTAAAAAATCAGTACCAGCATCAACTTTTTTCTTTAGATTAAATAAATCCTTTAAGTCATTACTTTCAAAATGAGTTTCGGGATAATACGCACCTGCAACGGTAAAATCACCATTTGCTTTTAGATATTCTGTTAAATCTGACGCATATGTAAAATCTCCACCAAGATAGTCAGTTGGAACAGAACCACTGGGAATATCTCCTCTTAATGATAAAACATTCTCTATTCCCTTTTTATTGTAACTTTTGATAATACTATTAATTTCCCCCCTTGTAGCTCCTACACATGTTAAGTGTGCCAGAGACTCAATGGCATGCTTCTCTTTAATATGACTAGCTATATCTACTGTTTTTCCTCTAGTTGTTCCACCTGCACCATAAGTAACACTTATAAAATCAGGAGTGAATTTTGCTAAGCCATCTATAGTTTCATATATAGAGTCTAAGTTATGGTGTTTATTTGGTGGAAATATCTCAAAGGATATAACTGATTTCTTCTTTTTAAATATATCTTTTATCTTCATTGTAATCTCTCCTATACTATAATGTATGTTATGTATGAAAGAGTATTAGTAATACAGAAATTTTACATAACTAATACTCTATTCAAATCTATTCTTGACTCTTTATAAGAGCTTGTTCTAAATCAGCAATTAAATCATCTACATTTTCTAAACCAACTGAAATTCTCACTGTTTCAGGTGATAATCCTGCTGACCTTTGTTGCTCTTGACTTAGTTGAGCATGTGTAGTACTTGCTGGATGGATAATTAGTGATTTTGCATCAGCTACATTGGCAAGATGAGAGAATATTTCTAAATTATCTATAAATTTTTTCCCTTGCTCTACTCCACCTTTAATACCAAAGGTAAATATAGAACCTGCTCCATTTGTAAGATACTTTTTACCTAGGCTATAGTCCTTATGATTTTCTAATTCAGGATAACTTACCCAATCTATATATGGACTATCATGTAGGTATTTCACAATTTTTCTAGTGTTTTCTATATGTCTTTCTAGTCTTAAAGAGAGCGTTTCTATTCCTTGCAAAATTAGGAAAGCATTAAATGGACTAAGAGCAGCTCCAGTATCACGGAGTAGTTTCACCCTTGCTTTTAATATAAATGCTCCATCTCCTAAATCGGCATATTTTAGACCATGATATCCATTATCAGGTGTAGTAAAATTAGGGAACCTTCCACTTGCCCAGTCGAATTTTCCACCGTCAACAATGAGCCCCGCAATACTTGTACCATGCCCACCAAGGAACTTTGTTGCAGAATAAACAATAATATCAGCCCCATAATCAAGTGGTTTAAATAGGTATGGTGTTGCAAAAGTATTATCAACTATTACTGGTATGTTATTATCATGGGCAATTTTTGAAATAGCCTCTAAATCAGCAATAGTAGCATTTGGATTGCCAATTGATTCTAGGAAAATGGCTTTTGTATTGGGTTTTATAGCTTCTTTAAAAGCATTTAAATTATCATAATCAACAAAAGTAGTATCGATACCAAAATCTTTTATTGTATTTGCAAATAAGTTATATGTTCCACCATAAAGATTACTAGCACTAATTATATGATCCCCACTACGAGCAATATTAAGTATTGCATATGTTATAGCAGCAGATCCACTTGCTACAGCAAGAGCTCCTACACCACCATCTAAAGCAGTAATTCTTTTTTCTAATACATCTGTTGTTGGATTCATAATTCTAGTATAGATATTTCCTGATTCTTTTAAAGCAAATAAATTTGCAGCATGTTCGCTGTTGTTAAAAACATATGATGTAGTTTGGTATATAGGTACAGCTCTTGAGTTTGTTTCTTTATCTGGACTTTGCCCAGCATGTAATTGTAAAGTTTCAAACCTTAATTTTTTTGACATTTTAAATCCCCCTTTTTAATTTTTAATTTTTTTACAAGAATTTGGTTTATAAAAAAAACCTTTTCTCTTTTATGGTGAGAAAAGGTTTTGTTATCAAATCAAAACGCTCTCTCATCTACCACTTTTGTGCTGGACTTAGCACCACACCTTTAAGGCAGGTTGCTGAAGCATCAAAGGGCCAGTCCCTCCGCTTCTCTTGATAAGAGTATATATTGTCCTATATCTATTAGTACTTTTTAATCGATTGTTTGACCTATTATAGAGAAATATATTTGTCTTGTCAATAAAAAAATTAAAAAAATGAAATCAAATATTAAAATAATAGAAAAAAGTTTAAAAATATTTGGTAGATGCTATTATAAAAAATAAATATTTACTGTATTAATCGAAAACATTTAAAATGATTGATGTAATTAATAGTAGATATTGATATTAATAATCAGTAGAAACCTTATCAAAAATTGGAAGAAAGTAGTTTTTTTTAATAATAAAAACGTAAAAGAAAAAGGAAAAAAGAATTTTTGTAGTAATAAATAATAATACTTTCTTGACAAAAGTATACTTTGGAGGTATACTTAATAAAATAAAACAAAATGGAGGAAAAACTATATGTCAAAAAGAACAAATGAAATAACTTTCGCAGGTAACTATGTGACTATATTAGGAGACAAGGTAGAAGTGGGGCAAAAAGCACCAGATTTTGTTGCTTTGAAAAATGACTTAAGTGAATATAAATTATCAGATAATTCAGGAGTAACAAGAGTTATTTCTGTTGTGCCATCAGTAGATACTGGAGTATGTGCTCTACAAACGGAAAGATTCAACAGAGAAGCAGCAAATTTGCCTAATGTAGAGATTATTACAATTTCAGCAGATTTACCATTTGCTCTAGGAAGATTCTGTGGAGACAAGGGAATTGATAATTCAGTAACTTTATCGGATCATAAAACTTTAGATTTTGGAACTAAGTATGGTTATGTAATTGAAGAATTAAGATTATTAACTAGAGGAATTTTAGTAGTAGATGCAGATGATACAATTAGATATGTTGAGTATGTAAGTGAAATTACAGACCATCCTAATTATGATGCAGCATTAGAAGTAGTAAAAGGATTATAATTTATTTATAATAGAGATTAAGGTTAAGTTTTGAGGGACACAATTTGTGTCCTTCTTGTTGTTTATAAAACAATAATTTTAGAGGAAAAACTTTAATTAAATCTTGTAAAAATTAATTAGTTAACTAATATTTGTAGAGAATTTTTTTGAATATTTTCACTTATATTTTTTAATCTAAAGTTTCTTTTTATAAAATGGTTTAATAGCTAATCTACCTAATTTAATGACTATGTCAATAAAATTGAGTTTTAAACCTAAAACTTTTCTGTACTTCAATTTTGTTAATAATGTGTAAATTAAAAAAATTAATAAAAAATATAATATCCAATTTTGTGACAATATAATCTCCCCCTTTAATAAATAAATAATAATCTTTTCATGATAAGAGTATATCTTATAATTGTGTATTTTTTTAGAAGATAAAGTTCATCTTTTTAATTTTTTGTAATAAAATTTTATTTTTTTAAAAATATTTAATAAAAAATAATATATATACCTTATT
This sequence comes from uncultured Fusobacteriaceae bacterium, assembly GCA_964517235.1. GTDB lineage: Bacteria > Fusobacteriota > Fusobacteriia > Fusobacteriales > Fusobacteriaceae > CAZFBB01. The sequence continues at coordinate 4,165 of CAZFBB010000120.1, read as the reverse complement.
AAAGCTCATGATTTAAATATGTTTATTTCTATTGGAGGCTATCGATTTGATATCTTTTATTATTTTTTTGAAAAATTTATTGACTCTCATGTAAGAGGATAGTTTATACTTATATAGAGAAGGAGGTATATGATGTTTAGAATAGGAGAATTCTCATTATTAGCCAAAGTAACAGTAGCTACACTACGCTATTATGAAAAACAAAATCTATTAATTCCAGAAAAAGTAGATGAGTTTAGTGGTTATAGATATTATACTGCAAAACAACTAGTAGATTTGAACAAAATAAAGATGTATAAAGATATGGGTTTTGGTCTTGGTGAAATTAGTTTGTTGCTAGATTCTGTCCCTCAAGAAAAGTTAGATATGTATAGAAAGAGAGAGGCAGAAGTGAAAAATGAAATTGAAGAAAAAAGAAGAGAATTGGAAAGTGTATTGAGAGGAATAGAATCTATTGATAATAAGGAGGGAATAATGGAATATAAAATTGAAATAAAATCTATGCCTAAAATGATAGTAGCAAGTAAAAGAGGTAGAGTAAAAACTTATGATGAACAAGGAAAAATATGGGTTGCTATGGGTGAATATATGAATGAAGTTGGTTCTAAATGTCCAAATATACCTGGTCATTGTTATACAGTATATTTAGATGGCGAGTATAAAGAAGAAATGGAAATTGAAGTTAGAGAAGAAGTAACAGAGTTTAAACCAAATGGAAAAGGAGTAGAGTACAAGGAAGTAGAAGAAATAGAAAAATTAGCTTGTGTGGTTCATAAGGGGTCAAGTAATACCTTGTATAAAGTTTATGAAATTTTATTAGAGTGGATTGAATCGAATCAGTATGAAATATGTGGTCAACTTATCGACGTGGCTTATATTGGACCTTGGGATGAAAAAGATGATAATAAATGGATAAGAGAAATAATGGTACCGATAAAATAAAGAATATGCAAATTGGTAAGATAACTCTTTTAGTAACTGTATTATAATTTAATTTTTTTCTAAGATAATTATGATTAAATGATAGTTTAATATTACTATTATTTTCTTTTTTATTAATGAATAAAAAGTATAAATAATGTTTTGATATAAGGATGCCTCTTGGTATAATTAAATTCGAAAAAAGTTTGAATAAAAGGAGATATTATGTTTAATTTATATTTGAATTTCAATGGGAATTTATTAGAGGCTTTTGATTTTTATAAAGAAATTTTTGGTGGAGAATATAAAATTTTGAAAAAATATAAAGATATGCCCCATGGAGATACTCTTTGTGATGAAGATAAAGAGAAGATTATGCATTTAGAACTTATAATAGATAAAGATACAAAGCTTATGGGTTCTGATATACTTAAAGTTTGGGGACAGGAAATAAGTATAGGAAATAACTTCTACATTAATATTACTCCTAAAAGTGAAACAGAAGCATTTAGAATATTTGGACTATTATCACAAGGCGGAGAAGTGCAAATGCCCCTACAAAAAACTTTTTGGGGAAGTTTATTTGGTACTGTTAGAGATAAATATAAAATTCAGTGGATGATTAATATTGAAAATTAAAGATATAATAATTATTATAAAATACGAGGTATTATTACTTTTTTGTAATAAAATATTAATATATAATTTTAGACAAAAGGGTGATGAAAATGAACTCGATATTAAAAAGTTTGTTGATAGTTTTATTAAGATTATTTGTTTTTTTATTTTTAAATAGAATGTATATTATGTTTTTTCCAGAAGGGTTAGAGATACAAATGGAATATTTAATTCTTACCCTTATATTAATAAGTAGTTATTTTATAATTATAAGGTTCTTTCTTCCAACTTACCCAAAAGTAATTGATAGAAAATCTCCTTACCCCCTTGGTGTAATTATCGTTATGATGGCATTTTCAGTAGCCTTTATTAATGGTTTTATATACAATATAACTAAGGGATATTTGAGGGTAGAAGTGGGAAATGGTCACTTTGATATATTAAAGGGAAATCCAATTACATATTTTATACTGGCTTTAATGGTAATACCAGTATTTGAAGAGATAGTTTATAGAAAGATTGTTATTGATGAGTTAATGAAAGAAAATAATAAGTGGATTAGTTTGGGAATATCTACTTTATTATTTTCTATAAGTCATTTAAACTTTGTATATGGTATATATTATTTTTACTTGGGTCTAATACTTGGATATATATATATAATTAGCGAAAGTGTAAAAAATTCTATTATAGCTCATATGATTTTTAATTTATTCTTCTACTTTTTAAACTCCTATTTTGATATGAAAAATTTTTATATAAGTTTTATTTCTTATATAATATTTGCCATTAGTATATATCAATATCAAAAATGGACAAAATTTAAGATAATGAAAGAAAGAGGTTACTAAAACAGTTTAGGTTCCTTTATGATTTTTTAATTGTTAATTCAAATTAGATATTAAATAATTTGGTAATGAAAAGGGATATATCTATTAAAGGGATAAAAGATATAGAATAGAAAATGTTTAGTAGAAATTAAAAATGCTAATTAGGAGAGTGGTTCTTTGGTGTGGTATAATTTAATTTTTTGCTAAGGTAATTATGAAAAAATGATAGTTTAATACTATCATTTTTTGGAAGTTAATTTAATATTAGATTATTTTCAACTTTGGGAAAATTCCTTATAAAAAAGGCTATTAAAATAACTTTATAAGAATTTTTCCATTTTTTACTTTTGTTCCTATCCATGTTAATTCATATTTACCATGATTGATATCAAGATATTTTTTATCTGAAATTAAGTTAGTTTCTTTTCTATTTTGATAAACAAGACGTCCATTTTCATCACGGAGTTCTACTGCTAAAGTACCTAATTCAGTTTTGAAATTAACTTCTATTCCAAGTGCACTATGTAAATCGATAGATTTTTTGAAAGTTCCGTCAAATTCCTCAAGTTCTATAAGATATTCAAAAGGATTTGTGTGAATTATATTCCCTTTCATATTTTTAGCTTTGTATGACGGTTCATCATTTGAACAAGCTACAAGAAGTAGCAAGAGTGTTAATAAACATATTTTTTCCTTCATTATTGTCCCCCAGAATTTAATTGTGATAATTATATCATAACAAAAACATTTTTACAAATGATTCATTCAATGTTAATCAATATTTTCACTTAATAATTTAAGTCGGGTAATAATTGTCAAAACCTCTTCCTTATTAGAACCTTTTAATACTAAATCTTCCCAATTATTTATGACACTATAAATAAGTGGAATAAGGACAGTTCCATTTTGAGTGAGAAATAATCTCTGTTTTTTACAATCTTCCGAGCAATATTTTTTGGTCATGTATTTAAGATTACAGAGTTTTTTTACATTTCTAGCGACCATTGCTTTATCTAGTTTTACATATCTTGCAAGTTCATTTTGTGATATGCCAGGGTATTTATTTATACATAATATTAAAGGATAAGTTCCACTACCTAATTTATATTTTTCCAATTCACTTCGAATATAGTTTTGATATAGTCTATATATAATAGATATTTGTTTACCTAATGGATCCATAGTGACCTCCATACTTAAATATGTTGTAGTATAACATAAAAATTATTAAATAGCTATAACTAATATAATAAAATTATAATAATATCTTAATAATTAAAGTAAATACTTTTCTAATATTGCCTTTTTTATGTAGTTAATGTATACTATTATTGAATAAATGAGAGGAGAATAGTATGAATAAAGGATTGTGGACATTATTTTATATTGTAGCAACAGTATTATTAATAATTTATTTTGTAAAGGAAAAAAAGATAGAAAAAAGACGTAAAGAAAAATCAATGAAAAGAATAGATGATTTGTTAACAAAATGGAACCTGTTTATGGGAAATGAAAGGGAAAAAGTTGTTAAATACATAGATGGTATTATTTCTTTAGTTTTAGTAATTATTTTGGTGTTATTTATCCAAAAATTTTATATAGGGAACTTTACTGTACCAACTCCTTCTATGGAACCAACAGTGAGAGTTAGAGAAAGATTTTTTGGAAATATGTTAACTCCTAAATTTAAAGCTCCTAAAAGAGATACTATAGTTATCTTTAGAGAACCAGTAAAAGATAAAGTTAGATATACTAAAAGGTTAGTAGCATTACCAGGTGAAGAAATACAAATTTCT
>CAZFBB010000119.1:0-9619 GCA_964517235.1 uncultured Fusobacteriaceae bacterium | reverse complement strand
ATTTGTAAAGTATTTGAATTATTTAAGTATAAAAATTTATTTGATATTGATACATAGCGAGGGGGTAGAAAATTGAATAAGAAAACTATTTTAGTAAATAAAATTGTTAAATTGGTTCAAATAGAGCAAGAATTAAAAGATATACTAACTGGATGTAATGACTTTTTAATAATTCTTAAATATGAAAGTGAAAAGAGTACTGAAAATAGCCTTGTAGTTCTATCACTTAAAGATAAAATTCCTAAGAGAATCTATAGATTCCCTCTTGGACAGTTTTTTTAATCTGGAACTTTAACTTGAATGATAGTTGCTATTCCAATATCAAATATAACGATATAATTTAGGTATGATTTCAATTTGACTTTCATCAATTTGAATTATAAAATACTATTAAAAGGTCATATCAAGTATAAATTTAAAGTTTTATCTTTTGGTATAAACAATACAACTATTTTGAATTTATAACAATAAAATAGGAGTTGATTGAATGATTGAATATATTATTGAAAAAATTAAAATTTTAAATGCTAACCAGGTCAACAACTTTATCACGGAAGTCAAAAAAAAGAATTATGATAAAAATGACTTTCTGATCATTGCTGAAGAATTAATTAAAAAATGTGTAGCTTTAAGGTTAATAAAAAAAATTAAAAATATTTTCAAAGAATTTCATATACAAGAAAAAGAAATAGTTTGTAATGAATATTTTATCCATACATATATAGCTTCTCTTTCTTACCATAAGGAATTTAAAAAAATTACTAATTTTTCTAAGGAAATAAATTTTGATAGTTTGAGTAACTTTAAATCATATATCATATTTAATATTAGTCGAGCATTCTTTAATTTAAGAGACTATAAGTATGCAATAAAATTAATATCTGATTTAAATACAACAGAAGCTTTATTACAATTAGCCCATTACTATAATCATTTAGGAGAAAATATTAAAGAAATAGAAATCTACCATGAACTAAAAAAAACAGATATAAGCATGACAAATAGAATGAGTTGCAATATCTCATTATGTGATTTTTATATGAGTGTAAACAATAAAAAAGACTTTAATAATATTTTTAATGAAATCAGAGAAGATTTATTTAAAATAAGAAGTAATAAATTCATCATTTATCGCATAGTAAAGATATATACTTATTTAATTTATATACATGATGAAGCTGTCGCCTATAATTATTTAAAATATATCTTAGAGTATCCTTGTTTAACAGACATTGATTTAGAAGCTAAGTGTGAAGGCATAAAGTTATTAATCAATTCTTACAACTATGATAAATCAAAGATAATCGAGTCAATAAGAAAAGAAGAAAACATCGAAGTTTTAGATGAATTAATCAACTTTACCGAAGGAGTGTAATTATGAAAAAAGTATTTATAATTATTATTATCTTTATATTTTTAACTTTATCTATATTTTCAAATAAAAAAAGCAATCAACAAATTTATATGAAAAGAGCTAGTCATGACCAAGGTACACAAATTTGAAAAAGCCATTAATGGCTTTTTTTAATTTTCATTATATTCATTATTCAGTTTAATAAATTCATCTATTATTCCTTTTTTAATGGCATATTCAAAAGCTTCTTGCATGATTTGTTGAGCCCTAGATTTATTCTTATTTTCTTCTTGAATTCTATTTTCTTTTTGCAATTTAAAATAAGCTTCTCTTAAGATGGGGTCTGCACTAGCTAAAGCTTTTTTTAATCTAATTTCATATTGTGTATCTAAATTAACTTTAAACACATTAAAAAATTTATTCAAAAAATTATCTGATAATTCTTTATCTTCTCTTAAATATCTGTTTGTCACTTCATAAGAAAAGCCTAACTTTTTGTGTATTTCTCTATTATTTTTACAATTATTTTGTTTTGCTATCATTTTTAGCAATTCACCAGCAGTAGCTTCAATATTATTCATAATAATTTCCTTCCAATAAATCTTCTCTTAACATTTAACTTTTTATTTATTATACCTTATCCAATAAAATTATACAACCAATCAAAATTACACTTTTGCTGTCAAATACTGTATTTTTGTTTTATTTTCATTTTTTTCATCAAAAAAAATTGACATAAAACCTTTTAAAGGTTACTATAAAGTATAAAAATAGTTGTATTAAATTGAAAAAATGATAAAATATAGTATCACATATATTTGATTTATAAACTAATTCAAGGGGGGAAATTGGATAAAATTGTTAAATTAATTCAAATATTTTGGTCAAACTTATCTAAAGAAAATAAAAAAGAATTGTAAATTTAAACAGGAGGGGAAAATGATTAATTTAGAAGGAAATATCAAAGATGTATTAACTAAAAAATTAGAGGATGGAACTGTTGAAAAATTAGTAGAACAAGCTTTAGAAATAGCAATAAAAAAAGCAACATATACTTGGTTATATACGTTACTCATAATTTGGACGTTTGTAATTAGAGTGGTTCCTATATTACTGACTTTCTTAAGGTATTTTATCATTACACAGGCAGCCAACCTTTAGCCTCTTTAATAGCCCTAAAGATTTTTTTCATAGTTGAGTTTTCTTCTAAGTACTCCATTCTTTTTGGGGTTAAAGTAAGGTTACTTAATTTAACACTTACAGGATGATGACTAACGATAAAAAGTTCATCAATATAGTTCGCTTCATATAGGTTCTTAAAATTGATATGAAGCTGATTTTCAGAAATTTTTAGTTTATCTAGTGAAAAATCTTTAATAGTTAAAATTAAGAAAATAGCTTTCATATAGCACCTCCTTTCTTTACATTTTTCTATTTACTTTATTGTAACTACTAGGAGGTACAATGGCAACAAAGAGAAAAGCAATTTGTATTTATTATATTGTTCCTAATAGGTTGTTATGTATTTCCTCAATACAGACACCTTCCCCTCGATGAAATGCCTATTAAGAGCACTATTATACATATAAAGACGAAGTATTTGAGAGGAAAAATATTGGCAACTTCACAAGCTATAGAATTAGTTTTGGAAGGGAGAGCTATTTTGATAATGTCTGAAGAACTAGCCAAACAAGGTAAATGGACTGGTCGCTCCACTTGGCTATAGGTTGGCAGAAAAGGAATTTGTAGTATCAGAAGATGAAAAAGAGGTAGTTCAAGAGATTTTTAGATTATTTCTAAATGGCACATCTAGAGAAATGATTAGTAAAAAATTCGATTTTGAGAGAAAAAAAGTAGCAAGGATTTTAAAGAATGAAATATATGTTGGTAAAGTCAAATACAGACAACAGCAGATAATTAATTACCAACAAAGATTATGAGACTTTTGAAGGAATACATGAGCCAATTATAGATATTTATACCTTCAATGCAGTTCAAAATAGACTAAAAAAGGTAAAGAGAGAAAGAAAAAGTGGTGATGATTATATCTTTAAAGGTCTCCTAACTTGTTACTGTGGTCAAAAGATGTACCCTAGGAAATTAAGAGGCAAAGTATTTTATACTTGTAATAGCAAATCAAATGGAACCAATTGTGGTAGTAAAGGGCAAATCCAAGATAATCTTATTAAGAATATCATAGAAAGCATCAAGGAGAGCCTAGAGCTATTTTTAGTTTATAATCAAGAAGAACTTGAAAGCCGTAAAAAGCTCTATAAGAGAGAATTTAGCAAGATAGAAAAACAAGAAGAAACTTTGCTAAGAAAATACCTAGAAGATACCGTTGAAGAAAAGATATATAACAGGTTGGTAAAGGAATTACAAGAGAAAAAATCTTTTTACAAAGAGGAACTAAAGAAAATAGAAAAATTGATATCTAATCAAAATGTAACTCTTGATAGTATTGAACTATTAAGAGAATATATAAAAGTGATAAAAGAGACAAAAGACATAGAAAAATTAAGTCTTTTGTTCAAAGTAGTAATTAATGAAATAATTTTTGTTAATGATTTTCGAGTAAGGCAATATTGAATATTTAGAGTAGACTTTATATGTTGTTTTGACATATGGGTCTACTCCTCCAATATACATTTTATGTAAATTTGGACAATTTTATTTAATTAGGGGGTTAATATTTGAAGTACTATTAAGACTTTAATTAGTCTTCATCAGGGATATATTCAAGTATATCTTGAATCTTACAATTGAAAAGTTTACATAATTTGTCTAGTGTATTGAAATCAAGCCTAGCTACTTTTTCATTATATAAGTGAGAGATAGTTGCATTGTTCATACCAGTACGTTTTGAGACTTCTGTTATAGTTATTCTTTTTTCTCCCATAAGTCTTGAAAGGTGATTTTTAATCATAAATAGTACTCCTTTATCTTCAAATTTAAACTAGGTATGACAAATTAAAATTCAAATAATGTGGGTCAAGAGATTATGCTTGTAGGCTGTAGGCTCTTGAATTGCATTATTGGAACTTTAATTAATCTTTATTTGGTATATACTCAACTAAATCGTTTAATGAGCAATTAAAGTAATCGCAAATTCTTGATAGTACATCAAGTTTTAAAGTTTCAATTTTCTTTTCCGAATAAAGTTTGTTAAGTGGTTCTCTACTAACATTTGTCAACTTCATTAATTCAGTTATAGAGTTGATTTTGTGCTCTGCCATTAGAAATCTTAATTTTGATAAGTACATTATTCCTCCTAAAAAATATTTTTTATGTGGTAATTATACAATGGAGAGTTAGTTTTTTCAAGTTCTACAGAACTTTTTAATGTTGTAGCGTTAAAAATTAACCTTGACAAGAAATGCTATAATGTTATGTATTAACTTTAAAAGATGAAAAACTTTAATTATAAAGTTAAATTTTAATGTTTATATAAGAAGAGGAGGAGAATGAAAAAAATGGAAGAGAAAGTTAGAACTATTGTAAGAATCAAATATGATGAAGAGTATCAAATAATAAAAGAAATGGAAATATTAAAGATTATTAGAGAAAACAAAACCACCTATAGGTTGAGTAATGGAACTACTGTGAGTAAAAAGTCACTATTTCCATATTATCATGGTAAGGGGAAAACTTATTGTAAAGAAGAGGAATATTTTTTTACTGAAAATATTAAATTTTAAGTTGTTAGGAAACCTACTCGATAACTGGACATGTAAAAAATTATCTAGATTTAATATATTATTAGGTGGTGCACTTGACATGACACACCACCATCTTAAAAAAATTAAACATGTCCATATTCATAGATATTTGACCTTTTTAAGTGAAGAAAATTTTGTTGAATTAAACTATAAGGCAAAAAGTATATTTTCAGGTATTTTTTTAAGTAGATATGATAATTATTTTATGAGTAAAAAATATCTTGAAGAAATAATTGACATTGAAGGTGCTTTTATTCATGATTTTTATCCTTTTAATTTACTTCTTTTGCAACGAATATACATATATACTGAAAATTACAAAATTTTAAATGGGCTTTTTTATAAACATGTTAATAAAATTAATAAGATTAAAATTAAAGGAATGCTTTTCTATAACTTTGTTCTTTCACTTGAAGTTAAAAATAAAGAAGAAGAAGCAATTAAAAATTATAAAATAGCTTTAAAATATTTTAAAAATAAAAATTTGAGAGATTTATGTAATAATAATATTGGTGTATGTCTATGTAAGCTTAAAAAATATGAAGAATCTAATAAAATATACTTTGAATTATTAAATAGTTCTACTAAAAATATAGATAAATCTAGATATTATTCTAATTTATTGATTAATTATATTGGACTTAACTACAAAATTAGTGTAAAAAATATAGTTTATAAGCTTGATAGACTTCTTTTTGAGTTAAATAAGTTAAATAAAATTAAATATCAAAGTTATATGTGTTTAGGGATATTTATTTTTAAATGATAGATTTAATGTTATGAAGGCCTTTGAAAATGAATTGATGCTCGGAATAGAAAAAAGAAAAAATCATTTCTTTTTTGAAGATTATAAATATTGTATTAAAGAATTAATTAATTTATATCATGTAAATGATATTAATAAATTTAATTTTTTAGAAAAGTATATTGATAAGCTTCCTTTAGAATTACTTGATGCTGAATATCTTATTTATTTAGTGTATCATTATTCATTAGTATATAGTAGAAATGAAATGATTCGATTTAACAAAAAAAATTTTAGTAAATATTTAAATTTATCATCTGCTTTGCATAATTAAATGCGACAAAAAAAATAAATCTCATAAACAATCTAGTAAGGGGTTGAGATTGGTAATTATAGTAACCATTGAATTATTATATCCTAAGAAGTCCCCTAAAAACCCTTTGCATAGGTTTTAGCTGGGGAGCATGTTATGGATAGAGCTTCTAAATTTATGTGGAATAGTAGAGACCTTAATATCTAACATAGGGTCTTTTTGTTTTTGCAAGGTTTCATTTTTTCTCAAAATACCATCAAAAAAATTGTCCTAAAAAAAATTTAAATTATAAAAAAATAATTTTTATTTATTTTTATTTGATATAAAATCAGTTATTTTACGGAAAAAAGAGTATACGTACTGCTAAAAATACTCATGCAAATTTTTTGTTTAATGAAAAAAAATGATTTATAAAATATAATATATAATCAATGGAAAAAGTGAAAGATAATTGGGAATGAACCTGTCACTTTAGAAATGTTTAGTCTCTTTAAAAAGGTATTTTATAAAGAAATAGATATTAGGGTTATATATTTCTTGTGGATAAAAAAGAAAGAAAGATTTTATTAAACAGAAAGAATAATGTAGATTATTGGGAAGTAAGTGTAAGAGAAGTTATATTTTAATAAGTACAAAATTTTTAAAAACATATTGAAAAAAGAGTATTTTGAAGTTAAACATAAGCTTTTGTTAAAGAGCTATTAAAGTGATTAGTAAGGTGAAAAAGTAGGTAGAAGGTTACTTTTCCCAATTTATGTAACACCTAGATTCTTGCAAAATAAAAAAGGTAGTATTAGAACATGTAACTGGTGCAACAAAAAATGGGTATTGGGTGTACTGTATATGGCAAATAAACAAAAGTAATTAAAATATTATTTGCATTATTAAGAGGTGGAAGTATGGAAAGATTGAATGAAGTAATAGACAAGATAAGGAAATACGGGTTGGTAAAAAATATCGAAAATCCAAAGTTGGTAATAACTACTAAACCAGAATTAAATGGGAATATGCTGTCTTATAAAGAAATCAAAGTAGACCATGAAGATAAAAAAGTAATATTAGATTGTTTAAAAGAGCTTCATAAAGACTTTGGAGAAGATATTGAATTTTTAAGTAAGATAGACTTAGTACATAAAACAGAATACAGTGGCTATTTTGGAGAGTTTACTTGTAAAGCATTTTTCTAGAGGAGGACAAATAAATGGGAAAAGATCCAGCAGAAATATTGGGAATTGATGTGATGTTTAGTATTATAAAGGACTCAAAATCTATGTCTAGAGTTATATTAGAAGAAAAATATTTGAAACGAGTAGGTCAGAGCAAAATAAGATACTTAAAAAGATACTTAGATAGGATTTATTCTTAATATTTTTTATTAAAATAGCAAAGGGATTAGGGTAAGTAATTAAAGGGGAAAGATATGATTTATCAAATTTGTTATTATAAAAGGCAAATTCTAAAGTTTATTAAAATATAATTTATGTAAATTATTTTGAGAAAACTCCCTCCTAAATAGAGGAGGGAGATGAATCGGGAGGGTTTTAGTTTGAAATTTTCTACAAAATAAATAATTTGTAGCATAATTGCAATGTAAGGTAGTTATGAGAATTAATAAAGCTTTTAAATTTGGAGTATATTCCAATTAAGAACAACTAATTTTAGTTTATAGGTTTAGATTTTTCAATGAAAGAATTGCTATAAACAAAGAACTAAAGTGATAAAAATACATTATAAAGTTTAAAACTCAAGAGTCGATTTTTTAAATAAATTATAAACTATCAAGTAGGAGATATACTTGTCAATGTGGTCGGTTAATGGACAGGGATTTGAATGCAAGTATAAACACAAAAATCAAGGTAAATTATTGTTAAACTATTAAATATAGACAGGGCAGGGTCTTGCACGTAGAGTTTGGTAATTTATAGTAACCGTTGGGTTGCTACCCCTCAGAACTGTTTATGTAGGTTTAGTGTGGAAGCAGTCACCATAGTAGAGTATTAAAATGGAAAAGTCCTATATAGGACTTTTTTTAATTGGAACTATTTAAACTTTTTAGATTATATGTAATACTATTATTAATTATAAATAAAGGAGGATGAGATAGTGGGGTATAAATTTGGTGAAGTTTCAGAAAATAGACTTAAGACTTGTCATATAGATATTCAAAGGTTAATGAGAAAAGCTATAGAGACTAGTCCAATGGATTTTAGTATTATTTGTGGTTACAGGAACAAAAAAGAGCAAAATGAGGCTTTTAAGAGGGGGTATAGTAAATTAAAGTGGCCAAGGGGAAATCATAATAAGTTTCCAAGTAATGCTGTAGATATTGCACCCTATCCAGCATTATTTAAAGCAACTATAGAACAATGGTTAATGCTTAGTAATCATATTAGAAAAGTGGCGAAAAAAGAGGGGGTAGAAATAAGATGGGGTGGAGATTGGAATGATAATGGAGAGTATAGAGATGAAAAATTTTTGGATCTACCCCATTGGGAGTTAAGAAGGAGATAGAATGAATATGGATGAAGGGTTAAATGGAGTAGAAGGAGTTATTAAAGTGTATAAGAAAAAGATAGGAGGTTTTAAAAGGAAATATAAAGTAGAAGACAAGAAATATATGAGTAATAGGGTGAAAGTAAAAATGATAAAAAAATCTCTTTTTTGGCTTTTGCAGTTTATTAGTTTAGTTATTTATAGGGTATTTTAGAGTGTTAGTTCATAGGAGGGGAATATGGAGTTTTTAATTAAGTATGGATTTTATTTGTTAGCAACAATATTATTAGTTGGAATAAGTCTTTTATTAAAAGTAGGAAAAAAAGATGTTTTGAAGAAAACTGCAATGATAGCTGTAGAAAAAGTGGCAGAGCATTTTTTGTCATTAGATAATAGTGCGAAATTAGATAAAGCAGTAGAAATTACTTATAGCTTGATACCAAGTTGGTTAAGATGGATAATAAGTAAAAAGATGCTTGCTAAATTAGTTGATGAAGTTTATCAAGAGATGAAGACTTATATTAAAAGTAGATTGAGAAATAGGGAAAGAATAGCAAAAGATTTGGCTCTAGGCACTGTAAGTAGAACTATAAAAGAAGCTATCGAACTAGATTATGGTGGAGATAAAAATTTGGTAAGCAATGAGCAACTAAAAAATCTTAATATTAAAGCAAAAGAAAAAGTAGATAGAATCTATGGAGATTTGAAATATAGAACTGATTTTAAAAATGAAAAGGAATTAATAGCATCATTGGGCTTTAATAAAACTTTTTAGTAAGAAATTGTCGATAAAACAAATGATTTGTTTTGTAAACTAGGGCAAAGGTAAATTTTGCCCTATATTCAAAAATTTTTTATTCATAAAAAATAGATACTTTATTTAGCAAAAAAAAATCGAATTGAACTTCGAATGGTAAGATTAAAAATCATATAAAAAATTGGCAGAAGAGGGATAGGTAAAAATAGCAACTTTTGGGGTTTACATTTTTATCAAA
>CAZFBB010000118.1:0-9687 GCA_964517235.1 uncultured Fusobacteriaceae bacterium | reverse complement strand
TTCGAGATACTTAGACCTTGGAAATGGAGAAGTATTAATAAGGTCAGGAGAGTATTTAGTAGAAGCTGGAAGTGATGAAGAGAAGATAGTATATGAGCATAAAATAGATGATGAAGGATATGTTAGAGAAACAATAACAGATATTGGCTTTGATGATTTCTATTTTATATTTGATAATGATAAAGAAAATTATTTGAAAAAGATATATAAATATAGGAATGGGAAGTTGGTAGAAGTTGAGTATATATCAACAGATAAGGAAAAAGAAAACTATAAAATAGTTTATGAATATTTTGAAAGTGAAGATGAAGTAAAAGCAAGAAAAACTTTCTATGGAAGCTATTTGTATGAATTACAAGAAACGATAGAAAAAAAAGTATTAGAAAATGGTAATTTAAAAATAGTAAATAGAGAAAGATATCTAAAATCTGAAAATGAGCAATTGAGAAAGAAAATAGAGAAGAATATAAATCAATATCAAGATATTTTGAGAGAACATATATATAATTCAAAAAAGGAAAAGATATATTATACAATGATGTTTTTTGAAAGTTCTCATAAAGAGGTATTAGAAATATCCTATGATAAAAATAGTTCACGTTGGAAAAGTATATCTTATTTTGAAAATAAGGTAACTAAAGAAAAAGGTGAAATTCATAAAATTCGTTACTATAATCACGTAGGGAATATAATTAGAGAAAGAATTAAGTACTTAGAAATAATGACTGACTCTACAAATGTACTTAGTATAAATCCTTCTCTAAATAAAGAAGAAAGATTTTGGTCAAAGGGTAGTGGAAATAGATTACTAATAATGAAAGATTCAAAATATTTATCACTTTCAAAGGGCTATGATAGGGCAAATGCTTTCTTAAAGAGAAATGATAAAAATTATTTTGTAGAGTATTTAGAGTCTAGTCGTCATGGTTATAATCAAATTGAATTTAAATATGAAAATAAGCAAGTAGTTGAAGCTCTGTACAGAGAGAATAAAGAACTAATTGAAAGAAAGAGATTTGTATATCGAAAAATTAATAATATAAATAGGAAATTGATTTTAAATAATGATATTTTTTATAATTTTTAAGTAAGGGTAGGTGAAAAATGCACAAATTTAAAGATGATTATACGCTTAAACACAATATGGAAGATGAATATTTTTATATAAAAGGAAATGAAAATTATAGAATATATGAAGATAAACCTTTAGCAATAGTAAAAGTGGAAAATGATAATAGTAATAAATCTATCATTTTCAAAATGAGGAATAAAACTGAATTTATAAATGAATTGGAAGAGAAGAATATTAATATATTCCCTGGAAAAGAAGGAGATACTTATGATGAGATTATTGCATACGATTCTTTATCCAATCAACGTTTAAAAGAATTGATAGATGCTTTAAGTTCTAAAGAAAGCTTAGCAATAGAAGTAATGAAAGAAGACAATAAGGATTTTGGAAGATTAGTTCGAACTGCTTCTGAGTACCACCTAGCAAATCAGATGAACTACACAAAAGCGATGAAAGAAACTAAAAATATATTTAAGACAATTAAATTAGCAGATTTTGTTGTGAGTAGTGGGGGTAAAGTAATAAAAGGTGTTGCTAGTAAAGGGTTAAAAAAAGGTATAGAAGGGGAAGGGAAAGAAGTTCTTATTGCATATGTAAAAAAAGAAATGAAAAAGAAGGGAAAAAAAATACCTAAAGCAGTAGGAATGTTAGTTTGTACTACATACTTTATAAGCGACATGGAAGAATATATTAGTAAAAGTGAAGAGTATTTGAAAAAGATTTCAAGTTTGGCTAAAGATGCAGAAGAAGGATTTAAGACCTTATTTTGGCATTTGTTAGAAGAAGATTACTTAGAAGAGTTTATAAAAAAAAATAGAGAAGAATTTAAAAAAGGATGGCTTAATAAAAGAATCACTGATAAAAATTATCTTTCTTCTATCCTAAAAATAGTGACTATTAATGGATTATTAGAAGAAAGTTTTGATCAAATAGAAGAATTTTTAGGAAGAAGTTTTGAGCAACACATAATCCATTATTTGAAATGGAGTGAATTTAGGGAATTAATTGAATTAAGTGAAAAAATTGAGCAGGTTGTAAATCCCTTTAATTATACAGAAACTATAAAGAACCTAGCAGTAAAAAAGATATCTGAATTTTTTTCTGTATGGAATATAGCCCTTATTGAATTAATGGGAAAAGAAAGTAAATATATTGGTCAACCAGTTGAAGTATTGGTAAATGATTATCTAGAGTTAGTAAAAAAATATCAAAATGTTTCAAAATTATCCCAAATCATTATAAAAATAGGTGTCATAGTTAGAGAAACAGCACTAGCTGTGTCAAGTGGAATTGCGGCAGGAGTAGCAATGAAAAGTTTGTGGGAATTTATTTTTGGACCAGTAGGAATGGCAAAAAAAATAGCTATAACAGGTGGAACTTTTGCATTTGGATTTTATATCATTAAAGTTTTGGGCGAATTTATGATAATGTATGCAAGCACTATTGCAGAAAAGATATATTTAGATGGTGAAAATATAAATAGTCTTATTCCATTATTTGAATATTTTGCAAGTGAAATGGATATTGATTGTTTTAATATAAACACTAACTCACTAGAAACATTAAGAATAGATAAAGAATGGCCTGAAAAAATAGGGAATCTTATTGAAAATATGCTAAGTACAAATAATTTTAACTTGGAAGTAGGGAACATAAATAATCTTAATCCTAGATTAGTAAGACTTATGACAACAACGGGAATATTTGAAGAGTATTATCTTAAGAAAAATCTTGATAAAGATATTGAAAGATTAACACTTTATTTCACAGATAAAGAAGAAGAAATAAAAGAAAATATAAAAGACTTATTCTATTATGCAGATGAAGAAGAACATCAAGAAGATTTGTTAGAGTATGAAAAATTAGTCAATGAAAAAATGGAAGAAGCAATAGCAAAATTTCCAGAAGAAAAAATGAAAAAAATAACTAATTTAGTTACAAATCAATCTACTACAACTTGGTATGGAAAAGAAGAGTTTGAAGAGATAAATAAAGAAATTTTTGAGAATGTATATAAAGAAAATATGTTTTATATAACTTATGGCAAAGATGAAGGAAGATTTGAAATAACAAATTTATTTATTGATAATATAGAAGAAAAATCCCCTTTTAAAATATTAGGTGAACTATATAATAAAAGTCCATTGTTTTATAAAAAATATGTAGAGAGATTAGTTAATAGCTATGAAAAAGACATGAATGATTTTTCAACTATGTATATTAGAGATAAACATAAAGAAGAAGAATATTTACTTAGGACCATAGGAAGTGTAAAAAAATATATAGAAGAAAACAATAATATAAAAATTTTTAGAAACAAAGATATATTTTTATATTCAGAGTATTCTTACTATATTGATAAAAATCTTGTAGGTGGAATAAGGGTAAAAAATGATTATGACTATATATTGATAAAATATTCAGATACTAGAGAATTGTTATTACTTGCCAATAGTGATTTTAGAGATTTGTTCTTGAACCTCAGAGGGAGTGTTGGAATAGATAATAGTCAACTTGTTCATCAAGAAGTTTTGAATGAAATTGATGTTGAGTATAAGGAAAAAACTAGTGGCGATGATAGAGAACTAGATCAGCTGAGAGGCTATGGAATACTCAAGTGGAAAGGAAAAAGACTTGGGGAAAACCTAGAATTTGCCTATGATGATAACAAAAATTTTTGGGAAAGAGGACAAGAATATTCCTTTGAAGTTTTTAAAGATTCAGAAGGTTTACTTTATTTTTATAATAGAAGAAATAATTTTTTAAAAATAAAAAAAATTGAAGATGATAAAGAGGATATATTAGTTACTATTAGAGACTTTAACAACTGTGATTATGGAATAGAAATTCCTAAGAAAATCATAATAAGAAATATTGAACAACTAAGTGTAGGGGGAGCTAAAGTAATAGAAACTCATTATTATGAAACTGCTACATATGGCGAATAGGAGTTAGTGATGGATAACAATATGATGTTGGTAGGAGAAAGTAATTATTTTGTCAAAGATGGAGAACTATTTAGGATAAGAAGAGATAAAATAACAAAACTTGATTTGGAAAAGGTGAAAAGGGATAATCCTTGGTTGGAAAAGAGGATTGATAATAACTCATTAATCTTGTTCCACGGTGAAAAAATAGTTGAAAATGTTAGTTTGTATGGAAGTAAAAATGGTTATAAAGATTATGAATATACAGTTTATCCATATAAAGCTTGGGGGCAAAGAGTAGAGGAAAAATTAAATAGTAAAACTGATGGAAAATCAAAATTGGCCCTTGATGGAAAGAGAATTGGAAAAGAAATAGTAAAAGATGGAGAAAAATTTATAGATAATTTTGGTAATAGTTATCTTTTAGACGAGCAAGAAAGCATTCTTACAATAGAATTTGGAAAAGAACGTGCAAGAAAAAAGATTGAAATCTTGGACTTTAGAGATGGAGATTATGGACTATGGTTGAGAGAGAAAGCACCTTATTACTATAATGGAGAAAAAATTGTAGATAGAAATGGTGGAAAAGGAAAAACTCTAGAAGAAATTAGAGAATTAGGCTTTGGTGAAAATCGTTTTTTATTTGATGAAGATAGATTAAGTGATGAATATTTGTGGATACATAAAGATGAAGTAATCCTTATGGATGAAGAAGATAGAGTTGCAGAAGAAGAAAAAAGAGAAAATGAAAGATTAAAGGAAGAGAGAGAAAGAAACCAAAATCAATATGGAGGAAATAGTGGAAGTCAAGAAGGTAGTGTAGAAGAAGGGGTAGATTCAAAAGATGAATCAGATGAAGATTCTCAAGAAAATGAAGAAGAAGAGTCAGAAAATTTGACACCTTTAGATTTAAGTCCACTTAATCTTGGTAATTTGGGCGTATCTAGTCCAAATGGTGGAGGTAGCCCGATTGTTGTACAAGGTGCAATGTGTATGTGTACTGGTGGAACTGCTCCGGGAACACTTTGTGTCCTAAGTAATCAGATGGTAAAAGTAGACAATATGTTAGCAGCGACTATACAAGATGGTACTTTGGCTAATTTTACTCCTTTTGGAGGGTGTTTGCCCTTAGCAAATGCACATGGAATACCTCCTTGTTCTTTGGCACTTACAGGACAATGGATTTGTCCCGATGGTGGATTTATGATAAATGGAACACCTGTTCTAACTGCCAATGGAAAACTTCCTTGTGCAATAGGTGGAATGGTAACAATAGTTCAACCTGGTCAAGCAAAGCATATAACTAAAAAATAAAATAAATGAAGTAGAAAATTGGGAGGATTAATGAAACTTACAAGATGTGATAATGGACATGTATACAACGGTGCAGCACACGGAAGCTGTCCATACTGCGGTGGTGGAGTTGGCTCGAATATGAATAATGCTCTAGGCTCTGCAGATAAAAGTCATAAAATGGCAAAAGTAGAAGAAAAAAGTGAATATAGAAACAACTATCAAGCTATGGATAATGTAATGGAAGAAGATGATAAAACTGTTGCATTTTGGAATAGTGGAATGGAACTAGATCCTACAGTAGGTTGGTTAGTTTGTATTCATGGTCAAGATAAGGGGAAAGATTATAGAATAAAAAGTGAGAAAAACTTTATAGGTAGAAGTGAAGAGATGGATATATGTGTAAGGGGAGATAGGAGTATATCTAGAAAAAATCACTGTATTATTAGTTATAATCCAAAACAAAGAAATTTTATGATAATACCGGGAGATGGAACTGGAATAGTATATGTACAAGGTGAAGCTGTTTATACACCAAGATCACTTGAAGCTTTTGATTCAATAGAGATTGGAGAAAGTAAATTTGTTTTTGTACCACTTTGTGGAGAGTATTTTGATTGGAAACTAGACTAAAGGATGTGATAAATAAGTGGAAACATATATAAATACATTGCTCCTATTAGTAATCATTATACTTTTAGTAAAATTACTTTATAAAAAGAAAGAAAAATTAGGTGTATATACTATAAGTGAAATTGGTAAAAGAGAGAATCAAGAAGATTCAATAGGAGTTCATAAAAATGAAAAAGGTGAGATTATTGCTTGTGTAGCTGATGGCATGGGTGGTTTTCAATTTGGAGCAGAAGCAAGTAACCTTGCAGTACAAAGTTTGATAGAAAATTTTAATAGGTTTAATGGGGGAGTTGATCCACAGAATTTTTTATTTGAACAGGTAAAAAGTATAAATAAGAAAGTTTATACTTTTGCTAGAAGAATAAGTAGAAAAAGTAATGTAGGTTCTACTTTAGTATCAGCTTTGGTTAAAGATAAGGAGCTTTATTGGGTTAGTGTTGGAGATAGTAGAATATATCTTTTTAGAAATAATCAATTAACTCAGTTAAATAGAGAACATATTTATGAGAATATTTTAAGAGAAAAACTCTATAGGGGAGAAATAAGTCAGTACGAGTTTGATATGGATAGAAGAAAAGGGATGCTTACAAGCTTTATTGGTGATGAAGACCTTAGAGAAATAGATAGAAATATAAAGGGGTTAAGACTTAGTAAAAGTGACAAAGTATTACTTTGTAGTGATGGTTTGTTTAAAACATTGGAGGAAGAGGAAATAAGAGAAGTTCTCATTAATCATGAAGGCGAAAATCAATTGGGGGAACTATCTAAAAAGGTTAAAAGAAAAAATCGTAAAAGACAAGACAATATGAGTATTGTAGTCATAGAAGTAGTGTAGATTTTGGAAGGGGAGAACATGGCAATTTCAAAGCAAATGGTATTAAAAGGAGCAAAAACTTTTAATAAATTTAAGAAAGAAGGAGAAGAAGCTCCAGTTAATGAAAATAGTGTAAGTAGAAAAGAAGAAGCTAGCTTTTCTACAGCTTTTGTAAGTAAAAATGGGATGGAAGATACGAATAACAACTATTTTGCCTTTGTAGAAGGGGAAAGTTTTGCATGTTGGGCTATGGCAGATGGTCATAAAGGAAGTGGAAAGTTAGCAAAAGTTGTAGTTGAAGAAGTATTAAAAACTTTTCTTACAGAACCTTCATTTGATGGGAAGTTTTTCAAAAAAGCCTATAAAAATATATTAAAAAAATTAAAAGAAAATGAAGAATATAAAGACCAAATTACATCTCTTGCAATAGTTTTGTCTGACTATCATTCTTGCCTAGTAGCTTATGCAGGAAATACAAGAATATATCACTTGACAAATGGGCTTATTAACTATAAGACCAAAGATCATAGTGTAGCTCAACTTATGTTTGAAGCAGATAAAATGGGTGAAAAGGATGTTAGATATCACTATAGAAAAAATGACCTTACTAAAGCAGTTGGTAAAGGAAAACTTCATATAGAAAAAGTACCTATGCCTTTACAAAGTGGTGATGGAATACTTCTATCTACCATTGGAGCTTGGGAAAATATGGAAGAAAGAGAAGTAGAAGTAGAGTTTAGTAAGGCTCATTCAACTAATGAATGGATAGTTAATTTGGAAAAAAGAATTATAGCTTCTGGTAATAAGAAGATAAATAACTATACATTAGGAGGAATATTAGTAGAAGATACTGCAGAACCTCTTGGAAAAGAAAAGAAGAAAATAAACTATAAACTTATTGGTGCAATAGTTGTTTTAGTTTTGGTAATTGGAGTATTAGGAGTTAATCTAAGTGTTAAAGCAAAATGGAAAAATGACATATATGCAAAAGCTAGTCAACATGAGCAATTGGCAAATGAAAACCTTAAAGAAGGTAGATATAGTGAGAGTATAGAATACCTTCGTAAAGCAAATGGAGAATATCAAAAGTTAATAAGCCAAAAAGTATCGAAAAATAAGCTTTATAGAAGCATTAGTGGTCAAGAGTTAATGATTGAAAGTACTAAGAAACAAATGACTACTTTGTATGAGAAAACAGAAAAAGTAGATAAGTTATTAAAAGCAAGCTTAAAAGAGGAAGAGGCAGAAAAATTAGCAAATGAAAATAAATTTGAAGAAGCATTGAAAATCTATGAGGATGTTCAAATCGTTTATAACAATCAAAACTTTGGAGAAGAAGATGAGATTATAAACAATTTGACTAAAAGCTTGAATGAAAAAGTAGTAGTTATAAGAGAATTAAAAGGTGGTATGGACTTTAAATTAGAAGGAGATAAAGCCTATGAAGAAGGAGACTATCAAAAGGCTACTTCAAGATATGAAGATGCAAAAATTGTTTTTGTAAAATATGGAAAACAAGATTTGGTTGCAGGTATAAATATAGCAATAGAAAACAGTGGTACAGTTAGAGGAGATCTTATGGAAAATGCTAGAATCCATGAGAATAAAGGTTATGAATTAGAATATGAATATCCACTAAATGCTATAGATCATTTTGAAAAAGCTATGGAAGCTTATAGACAACTAAAAAGAGATAGTAATATTGATAGTATAAATGAAAGAATACTAAAGGTAAAAACAAGGATGCAAGAAGAGGTTAATAAAGGAAATGAATTATATCAAAATGCACTCAAGTATGTTAGTCAAGAAAGATTTTCTGATTCACTAGAAGCATTTGAAAGAGCAAAGAATATCTATGTAAAAAACGGAGATTTTACAAAGGGGAAAAAAGTAGATACTGAAGTATCAAATGTAAAAAGAATGATGGCAAAAAAAGCAGATATACAAGAAGCTTTTGATATAGAAAAATTAGCAAGTGAAAAATATATAGAAAAAGAATATGACGAAGCTAAAAATCTATATTTGCAAGCAAGTAGTTTATTTAAATCTAATAAGTTTTCAAATAAAGTAGAAGAAATAAAGAGAAAAATTCATGAGATTGATGGAAATATCTATGAAGCAAAAGGAGATTTAGCTTATTTAGATTTTCAGCTTAAAGGAGCAATAAGTAATTTTGAATTAGCAAAGAAAAAATATGAGGATTTTGGTGACAAGGAGCTTATAAATAGAATTAATCAAAAGCTAAATGGTGTAATAAATGAAGATAATTGGGAAAGTGCTATTGCTTTTGAAAAAGAGGGAGATAGTCTTTATAAAGAGAAAAAATATGAAGATGCCCTTAATAAATATAATGATGCTAAGAAGCACTATGAAAGTATTAAAGACTTTGATGCAATTAAAAATAGTTATGAAAATATAATAAAAATTTTGGATAAAAAAATTAGAAAATCAGAAAATAAACTTAAAGATACTTCATGGTTACCATGGTAGTGAAAAATGTCGACTGACCTAAAAGGTTAGTCGAAGTTAAAGTGAGATAAAAGGTTTTTGAAAAAACATTATTACTTTTGTATCAAGACAAAAGTAATACAACGTCTTGGGAGACATAACTGAA
The DNA here is from genome assembly GCA_964517235.1 of uncultured Fusobacteriaceae bacterium. Lineage (GTDB taxonomy): Bacteria > Fusobacteriota > Fusobacteriia > Fusobacteriales > Fusobacteriaceae > CAZFBB01. Next base: position 334 of record CAZFBB010000118.1, on the reverse strand, counting down.
TTTACGTTAGATAAATCTTCCTTATTCAGTAAAGATTAAGTACTCAATATAAGAAATAAGATTAAGTAACTGCTAAAGTCACTAAATTTCAAAACTCGCTCTTTTTGTAGCTCAAACAGTTGAAATTATTAAGGCTCCTTTCGTTAACTTAATCTAAATTTCTTATATAAGTACATTTAAATTTGAAAATAAAAAATCTTTTTTAAAAAATATCAATAGTATGGTTGATTTCTTGAATCAGCCTCTAAAAAATATGGGGTAGGAAATATGGAATTAAAAAAAAATAGCATTTTAAAAAATAAATATATAATTGAAAAGGTACTAAGTAAAGATG
>CAZFBB010000117.1:0-9694 GCA_964517235.1 uncultured Fusobacteriaceae bacterium | reverse complement strand
GTGAAGGGACAAATAAAAAAATTCTTGATATTATAGAAAAAATTGATAGAACAACTAAAGAAGTAGAGGATATTTCAACATCTATTAAGGAACAAAAACAAGGAGTAGAAGAAATAAATATTGCTATCGATCAAGTATCAAATAATAGTTTGGAAATTAGTAGCTTATCAAATGACCAAATTGAAGCAAATAATGTAATATCAGAAAAATTAAATATTGCAACTGGACATTCTGCTAAATTGTCTGAAATAGCAGAAGCATTAAAAAATATTGCTGTAAATTACAAAATTTCTGAAAATGTAGAAATTAGAAGAAATAAAGCAGTTGAATGGTCCGAGGATTTTAGTGTAAAAATAAGTTTAATGGATGAAGAGCATAAAAAATTATTTAATTTAATCAATGACTTAAATGATGCAATGTTAGATGGAGAAAGTGAAAATAAAATTAGTAGTGTATTAGATTCTTTAATTGATTATACTGTCTATCATTTTAGACATGAAGAAGAAATGCTTAAAAAGATTGATTATCCTTATATTAAAGAACAGGAATTAAGTCATAAAGCATTTATTAAAAAAATGAAGGAATTTAAATTGGAATTAAAATCTGGACAAATGCTTCTATCTGTTAAAATAATAGATTTTTTAAAAGATTGGTTATTAAGCCATATTGTAAATATCGATACTAAATATACTAGTCACGCACATAAAAATGAAATTAATTAAAAATAGAATGACTAAAGCCATCTATCTATCATAAAAAATTAACATTAAATATTTTAGACTAGCTAATTTAAAACTTTAACATATGAAAAAGAACAGTTTGTAAATATAAAAAAATAAAAATATGAAATGATTATAAAGAATATGTTAATGTCATCCTTTATTGACACATAGTCCAATGTAGTGCTATAATCTCCTTCGTGATTGTCAAGTTATGAGGAGGAAGAAGTGAAGTTAGGAAAAAAAGTTGGCAGTATGTATATATTAATATTATTAATAATCTTTATAGGTTTTACAATTATCCAGCGTACAGTAAGAATTACGGTTGAAGAATTAAGTGTAAACGAAAGTAAAAATGTAGTTCATACAATAAAAGCTGATATATATAACATATTATCAAATGTAAAGCACGACATTAATTTATTGTCTAAAATAATAATAACTGAAGGTCCAGAAAAAGCTATAGATTTTGGAAGTGAATTAGTAAAAGGAAAAAGTCTTTATTCATTAATATTTTTTGGAAGAGAAGATGATGGAATATTTATTAGCTATCCAAGAGCTAATCTTGATTCAGATTATGATCCAAGAAAAAGAAGTTGGTACAAAGAAGCAACAAATAAGGAAGGTACAGTAATTAGTAATCCATATGAAGGTAAAGTTGAAAATACTTATGTATTTTCTGTAGCAAAAGAGGTAAAAGATAAAAATGGGAAAAGATTAGGAGTTGTGGCAATAAGTATTAGCCTTGAAGAATTAAGTAAAAAAATTAATAGCTTCAAAATAGGTAATGAAGGATATGCAATGATTTTTCATAATGGACATAACACAATTTTATCCCATCCAGAAACAAAATACATAAGTAAAAATTATAAAAAAATGAGTAGTGATTTTGTGTATTTTGATAACTTGAAAGAAGGTACAGGAATCTTTAACTATATCTTTAATAAAGAAAGAAAGTTTTTATATTATGAAGCATTTGATGAGTTTGATTGGATATTAACTGGTGGAACTACTTATAAAGAATTTAGTGTAAGATATGCAAAAATCAAAAATATAGTTTATATAATTGGATTTTTATCATTAATCAGTCTTATTAGTTCACTTGTATTTCTACAGAAAAAAATAATACATAATATAAAAGTAATATCTAGTTCATTTAAAGAATTAGCTGAGGGAAGATTTAATATTAGACTTGATATTCAAGAAAGTAAAGATGAAATTGAAGAGATGCAAATTGAGTTTAATAACTTTACAGATAAAGTATCAAATACATTAAAGACTATATCAAATAGGATGAAAGTAACAGTAGAAGAGAATGGACGAATCATTGGAGAATTATCTGAGAATATTGATGGAAAAAATGAAAAAGGAATCCTTCAGCTTAAAAATTCAATTAAAGAAACTATGGATAATGTAAGAAATCAGACAGCAAGTACAGAAGAAAGCTTAGCTGGAGTAGAAGAAGTTGTTGCAAGTGCTGATTCAATGCTTTTTAATGTAAATAAGACTTTGGAAGTTTCAAAACTATCAAGGAGAAAAGTAGAAGAAAGTAGAAAAAATATTTTAAATATGTCTGAATCGATTAATAAAGTGAGCAAAAATGTAATAAGTGCAGATACACAAATTATTAAACTTATCAAATTATCTGAAAATATAGGTGGAATATCTCTTTCTATAACTAATCTTGCTGAGCAAACAAATTTATTAGCTTTAAATGCAGCTATTGAATCAGCAAGAGCAGGAGAAGCAGGTAAAGGATTTGCAGTTGTAGCTCAAGAAATTAAAAAACTTGCTGAAAATACAAATATAGAAACAACTAAAATAGATAATTTGATTATTAATATACACAATGAAATTAGTAAAGTAAGAGATGCAAACGATACAGTTATGGATAATGTAAAAGAAACTTTATATAATAAAGACATAGTTAATAAAAATATAGAAGAAATAGTAGAAGCTACTAGAATAAGTGATGAAAAGATAAATGAAGTAGTTTCAATAGTAAATGAACAAAAAATAGCAACAGAAGAAATTAGTAAAGCTATCGGTAATATTAGTAGTCTCTCTGCAGAAATTGAATCTAAAGAAACAAATAACTATGAAATAATAGAAAGAATTACTAATGCATTAATTGAAAAAATTGAAAAAATTGAAAAATTATCAAATAAACTGAATAGTTTAGATGATGAATTTAAAAAATTTACACTATAAAAATAGAGACAAATATGACTTCTTTAAAAAAGAAGTTTTATTTGTTTTTTATTTAATTATACTTATGTAATAAATTTAGTTGGCAAGAGAAACTTTTGAAATTAGAAGTTGTTTTAGCTCCTTAAAAGCCCTAGATTATTATTTATTTTTTTTAGTAATATATTCAATATCTCCTCTATTATATTAACTGGTTCTCCTAAATCTAGGAATATTTCTTTACTAGTAGAAGACATTAGAAATACTTGATGTAAAATAAATAGGAATTGATAGGCGAGAATCCTAAATATCTTTATAAAAAAATAGCCTAAATTAATAGGCTAACTTTAGCTCGATTAAAAAGGCACAAATCGAATAATTAATAGATATTTGGTACGTTGAACTTAAGTAAGTTCCTTTTTTACATAAAAATTATTTTTTATTATAACAAAAAACCAAATTACTAGTATACTCCCTTTAAATACTGAACTAATACTGATAGACCACCATACTCCATTTAAACCTAAAAGCATTTTTTTAGCTAGAAAAAAAGCTGTCGGTATTCTGAGTGCATTAAAAGCAATACTTATAATCGAAGGGGGCAAAGTTTTGCCAATACCATTAAATGCACCAGCTGTGGTAATTTCTAAACACATAAAAATTTGTGATAAACTAATTATTATTAAATAATCTTTTCCAATTAAAATAGTTTCTTTTTCAGGTATAAAAATTGAAAAAATTTCTTCTGCGAAGAAAAATAATCCTAAAGTTGCTATTAAGCCAATAACACCCATAATCAAAATCGATGAATAATAACCCTTTTTAATTCTTTCATATTCATGAGCTCCATAATTTTGTCCAGTAAAAGCACTAAGAGCTCCTTGAAATCCTCCAGCAGTCATCCAAGATATTGATTCAATTTGAGAACCAACTTTTTGAGCTGCTATTGCAATTGGACCCCAAAATGCTATTATTTTTGCTATATACATAGAAAAAAATGTAAATAACCCACTTTGAATTGCAACTGGAAAACCTAATTTTATCATCTCTTTAATTTTATGTGTTTCAGCTTTTTGAAAAAGTTTAATTTTTCCCAAAATACTTCTACCACTTTTTATATAATATAAAAATACTCCGAAAACAATAAATTGAGAAAAAACAGTGGCGATTGCGGCTCCTCTAACGCCCATATTTAACTTAAGTATTAATACAGGATCTAGAATCATATTAACTACTAATCCAATAGTGTTAAATAAAAATGGTTTTTTACTATCACCATAACCATTAAAAATACCTGTTAAAACTAAGTTAGTAAAAGGAAATATCATCCCAAAGGAAACAATAGACAAGTAATTTATTGCATCTAAATTTACTTTTGGGTTATCTATATTAAAAAAATTAATCAAGCTATTTCTAAATACAAGCATAATAATAGAATATACTACTGCTAAAAACAAATTAAATTGAAAAGCACTAATAGAATATTTTTCAGCTTCTACTTCTTCTTGCTTCCCAATAGACATAGCAACTTTAATTTCAGCACCTACTTTACTAATAACAATAAAAGCAAAACTAAACCACATATAAAATCCAGCAGTTCCAGCAGAAGCTACAGCATCACTCCCTACACGTCCAAGCCATATCATATCAGTCATATTATATGCCATTTGTAAAAAAGAAGTTCCCATTATAGGTAAAGCTAATTTGACAAGAGTATCAAAAATTCTTCCTTTTGTTAAATCTTTTTTCATATTATCCTTCTTTCATTATCTTTCATTATCTTTCATTATAATTTATTTTAAAAATAATCTACATATTTTGCCAAAAATTCAGGCGAAAGTCAAGCTAATTTTAAATTAGTTAAGTTCTTTTTTAATTTAAAATTTATATGGTCTTAATACTTTATACTAAACCTTTATCTACTTTATTAAATAAGTTTACATAAAATACACAAATATTCTGTATTATTAAAGAAAAAAGGAAGTGTTTTTATGAAGTATTCAATCAATTTTTATCAAGGTAGCAATAAAGTTTTTTCTCAAGAAGTCGTAACAGATAGCATTTCTAAATTGACACAATATGTTAGGAGCACCAAAGCATTTTTAAAAACAAAACATAGAACAATATATATCAATTATAAAATTGAACAAATATTAATTTAAAAAAATGAGGGTTTTCCTCATTTTATTTTATAAAAATTTTCTCTAAATTAAATTTTAACTTTATAAGATTTATTTGTTTTTTATTTTTACACTAAATTTTATTTATCTAAATTGCTTCGAGAAAACTCCCTCCTCTACTTTAGAGGGAGATGAATCGGGACATTTTTAGTCTTTAACTCCTGCTTGAAAACAAATATATTTTCCGATTATTTCTATCCTTATCCCTCCCAATTGTTAAAATACATTAGCTTCTACTCCAAAATATAGGTTCCTAATAATATCTTTTCAAATATTTACTATGTTTTTTTCTAATTAACCTAAAAGAAACAGTTTTTAGACTATTAACTAATTTTGCTAATTCAACCTGTTAAGGTCTTTCATATAGCAAATGTACATGGTCATGTTTTCCATTAAATTCGATTACACCTCTGTTCTTTTCCTCAATTATATTTTTAAAATTTTTTTCAAAAGAGAGGTAAATATCCTAAATTAAAATCTAAAAGAAATAACATCAAATCTTATATAACTAAAAATACTAATAATTCAATAAGAATTAAAAAATAATATGTTAAAATTCCCAAAATTAAGATTATTAAAAACTAAATTTCATAGACAAATACCTCAAAATCCTTTACATAGGTTTAGCAACAGAGCATATCACTAAAATGCACTAATATAGTCGATAATTAAATAAAATTGATAATTTATGATTTTGATAATATAATAGATGTAAAGGTAATATATAGCTATATCAAAGATTAATACTAAGGGAGTGATTACTATGCAAAAGGATTTAGTCTCAGTTATAAGTGTTATTTTTGAAAGAAAGTTAGTTATTAGTAGTAAAGGTGAAAATGAGTACTTTCATGAAGTAAAAGATATTTTTGCTTCATACGGTTACAAAGAAGTTCCAGAGTTTTTCATATCTTTAATTACCTTTGAAAAACTTAAAAAAGATGGTCTAATTGATAATCAGGGTGTATTCTATATGCTCGAAAATCTTAGTGAAATTCAAAAAAATTTTTTAAAAAAAAATAATATTAGTTATTATTTTGGTGATTTGGAACAATTTGACAATGAGGTCTACATAGATGACTTTTCCAATCACTGCTATTTTTTATCCTTTGACTTTAAAAGAATGTTTTTATATGGAAAAGTGAAGGAATTTCACATTGTAAATAACATTGAAATTAATGATTATCAATATGAAAATGAGTATTTAAGTTAAAAGACTTTTCAATTGGATGTAAATGTAGAATAATTAGAAGGGAGCTCAAAGAGCTCTTTTCTTACATACTATTTTTAATTAATTTTATGTGCGTGACCAGTATATTTATTATCAATATTAAGAATCTATTTTTCTAAAATAAATAACTTGTTTTCCTATATTATAAAAACAAGTTTTGATAAAGTTTATGTTCAATTTTTTTTGCTTTTTTAATTTTATTTTGTATTTTCAAAACTTTATTATATAATATCAAATCAAAATTAAATTTCCCCGTTGATTTTTCTTTTTTTACTATTATGTTTATATCTTCAATCTTTTCATCTAAAAGTTCTAACTCTGTCAAATAAGACATAATCATTTTAATATCCCCATTTTTCAAATCTTCTCTTCTAAATATTTTATTTTTCTTATGATACTCTACTAATTCTTTAAGTATATTTTTTGACCTATTTACTATAAAATTCATTTCTTTATGCAAATTATTAATAAACATAATACACCCCTCTATCATGTTTATCATATAACATAAAATTCTAAGAAAACAACTTTTTCTAAAAGGAATTTCCCTATTATTAAGTAAATATCTATGGAGGAGGTATTTATGATTGAAGATTATTTAGAACCACTTAAAGATTCACATAATGTCTTGCACATATTACATAAAATTTCTATTTTTGGAGGTTTAACAGATAAACAATTGACAGAGGTTTTTTCCCATTCTTCTATAGGAGAAGTTCCTATTAGAACTAGACTTTTTTCTCCTGGTGATTCACCAAAATACATCTATATTCTTATAGAAGGCAGTATAAAATTATTTATAACCCATGATAATGTTGAATACGAATTTTTTAATTTTAATATTGGTGATTGCTTTGGAGAAGCTTCTCTTGTATCTATAGAACCTCATACTGCTAGTGCAATTTGCACTTCTAATTGCAAACTTATATTACTTTCTAGAAGAGCACTTATGAATATTCATAAAAGTAACCCTGATTTGTTTGGAAGAATTATATTGAATATTGGAAGAGAATTGGGTAGAAGATTACATAAAACAAATAATCTATTGTTTGAATATGTTGGTCATAAACATGGTGCTTTGATAAAAAGAGAAACTGCTCAATGAGCAGTTTATTTTTTTATATTACTATTTCCTCTATAAGTTCCCATAAACAATATTGTTTTACTTTCCTCATCTCTAATTACAAAGAAAAATGGTCTATTTGCAATAAATTTTGGTTTTTCTTCAAATCTCACTGCTCTAATTATTCCTGTAGTTACTGCAGCAGCTTCTGTTCCTTCTTCATCTACATTTATTACAGCTTTGTGATTAACACTTCCTAAATAGATATTTTCGTGAATCATATTAAGCTCTGCACCTCCATCAAAAACTCTATTTATTCCCAGTTTTTTTAAAGATTCATTTAATTCTTTTTTCCCATATTCAATTTCAAACTTAGGAATTTCTATATCTACTTCTACTCCATAGTCCAATTTTGATATATATTCTCGAAAACTTCTTTCATCTAAATTTTTTACAAATTCCTCACTAGATTGCCCTTCTTTTGGCAAAACTATATACATTGAAGCTTCATTTTTACCATAAGTTAATCTTGCTATTTGTGCACTTTCTTCATTTAAGTACCCTATTTTTTTTGTTCCTCTCATATAATCTACTTTAACTCTATCTCCATCTTCTTTTAGAAATTCCCCTTGGTATGTCATGTTTTTATCAAATTTCTCTGTCCATGTACCTTTAAAGTATATAGCATTTATTAATACCATTCTATCCATTGGAGATAATCCATCTAACATTTTATCTATTTTTCCTCGTGTTTTTTCATTTATCCATTTGTTTATTTCTGTTACAATTAATTCATTTTTAAAATCTCTAGTATAAATATCACTTTTAAAATACTCTTTGCTATTAGCCACATAAGCACCACTAGGTTTAAATTCCTTATCTATCCAAAGAGAATTTGCAACATCAATCTTAACTCCTTCATTTAGTGTATTAGTAAGCTCTATTAATTTCTTATATTCCCTTCTAATTTCCTCATTAGAATACCCTAATCTTTCTAATGTACCTTGCATCTCTTCAAGTGTTTTTCTCTTTGCTCCATCTGCTACCATAGATAAAAGAATATTTATACTATATGGTGAAATAAAAATATCCTCATTACCTTTATCTAGTTCTTTATAAATCTTAAAAGCAAATTCATTTTGACCTTCCACCAATTTTTCCTCATTAACTGCTCCTACTTTTATATTTCTCTTTTCTTCTTTACTACTACATCCAACAAATAATAATGACATAATAGCACCTGTTATCAATAATATTTTCTTCATAGTCCCCTCCTTGCCACTATTATATCTTACTTTTCTTCAACCTTCAACAAAGATATTCCTATAATTAATATATTACTCTACTTATTAAAGTAGATAATTCAAAACAAAAAGTGCCACGGTGGCACTTTTATATTAAGAACTTATTATATTTAATATTAATGAAGAAATAATATTAGTTAACCATATTTCTATTTGTCTAAAAATAATTTAAAAATTAAAGTATAGTTCCTACTAGCAAAATCTCAACTCTATATTATTTAGCCAATAAATTATATTGGTTGTCAAATTTAGATTCTATATCAAAATCAAGTAGAAACTTTCCTGACCACTGATTAATTTTTTGCTTAACTGAAAATTGTGCTTTTCTGCAATTCATTTCATGCCTTTTTCCTGCTTTTAATATTTCATCTATATCTTCAACAGATTTAATAATTATAAAATCTTCTAATTCTACCCCTTCAAAAACCCACACAACTTCTTCTGTTCCATAAATATCTAAAACTCTATTCTCTTCAAAATCTTTCTTTAATTCACTCATTCTTATTTGGTCATAAACCGACCACCTTTGAATATGCTTTCCTAAATAAGTATATTTTTCTTGAACCTTATGTCTATATTCAGCTAATTTTATAGTTAAATCCTTTTTTATCTCATCTTTTTTTGAAAATACCCACTCCATTCCGTTCCAAGTATGATACTGAGACGGTTGTGGTTTAGAAACTATATTATCCCCTTCCAAAATTTCTCCTTCTTGAAGAGACTTTATATTCTTTTTTATTTGCTCCCTATCAGTTAGGAATTTAATAGTAAAATCTTCCTCAATAATAAATGGTTCTATTAAGTCCCCTTTTACAACAAAATTTTCTTTAGGGTCATAATCATAAGGAAAAGCTTTACTATATTCATCTTGGATTCTGTTCTCATCTAAAGTAGAAGATTTTATAATAAGCTCTCTAGCTTTTAAATAATCATTTGTTGCTTCTTTTTTAATTAAATTATATATCATTTTTTCTCCTTTCTTTTTTAACTTATTATCTAAAATTTAGATTTTA
>CAZFBB010000116.1:0-9747 GCA_964517235.1 uncultured Fusobacteriaceae bacterium | reverse complement strand
CCAATATTTTTATAGCTTTCTCTACATTTTCACTAGATGTAAATTCACCTGCATGCACTTTTAATTTCAATCCTTTATTTCTGGCATAATTATACACATCTCTAAATTCTTCAAAATTATCTATACTTTCTTGACCATATAAGTCCATAGATGTATATACTCCACTATCTATTGCTGGAACAAGATATTTTTCAATGCTTTCTCTTTTGCTAGATTTTGCAATTCCTACTTCTGGTTTAAAGTTTATTTTATCCTTATATTCTTCCTTTAGTTCCTTTAAAAAATCAAAAAATTCATTAAAATCTTCGTAAAAACGAAGTTCATGACAATCTATACTAGGCTCTAAAATACTTATTCCTTCTCTTATTCCCTCTTCTATACAGGATTTGAACAAAAATTGACAATCTTCTTTTTTAGGAACATGTTTTACTAGTTCACCAAAGATATAATTATCTAATCCTTCTAATCCATTCATAGGAAATATTGGAGGTTTTACTCTTCTATTAGCATAAGTATTAAAAGTATCAAACCTTAAGCCTAAACCACCATGATTGTGAAATTCTCCTTTTTTCGCTTTTTTCATAAGGTTACTATCATTTTTCAATAAACCCTTAATAAATATACTCACAAGTCACCTCCTATAAATTGTATTATTTTAACAGATAAACAGTGTTATTACAATAAAGTTTTAAGAAAATTAATATCATTTGTTTTTTTTCTAAAAAAAATATATAATAGTGGAGAATATTTAAATAGGTGGTTTAAAAAAATGGAAAAATCAAGAATTATTATTGTAGAAGGAGCACAAGGTGCTGGAAAATCAACAACAACTAATCTTTTAAGAGAAAGGCTTACTTCTGTAAATCTTATTCGTATGTCTGGTGTGAGAGATAAAGGAATTACTGGAAAAGAAAAGAGTTTTTTAGTACATTTAAGTACTCTTCAAATGATGGACAAATTAGACAAATGTGAAATTAATTTTGTTTTAGATAGAAGTTTTTTATCGGAAGTTCTTTATTGTGATTTGGGCTTTAAGCCATATACATCACAAGGATGGCAAGAATATTTTGGACCTGTAATAAAGAGTCTTAATGAAAAATATAAATTAGAATATGTTTTGCTAAAGCCAGATAAGGGTGAACTAGAAGAGCGATTAGCTAAAAGAACAAAGGGTGAATATCAACCATTTAAAGTTGATAGTTCTCTTAGTCAAACGGAAAAATATATAGAACTATTAACAGAAGGTTTTTTTGATAAAGTAGATGTAAGAATTATAGAAGTAAAGGGAAAAAATCCAGAAGAAATAGTTGAAGAGATTATAAAATAATCTCTCAGGTTGAAGACAAATAAAATTTTCTTAAAAAAGTACAGCTAAATTTAGCTGTACTTTTTAGAATAAAGATCTTTGATTTGTTTCGCTTAAACCATGGATAGCACCTACAGCTTTTAAGTTTTCAACTACTGTACCACTAGCTTTTGTCCTACGTTTAAGATCTTCATATGAAAGGAAGCTTGCATGCCCTCTTTCTCTTATGATATTTTCAACTACTGAAGCCCCAAGTCCATTTAAAGCAATTAAAGGAACTCTAATTTTTTCTCCTTCAATAGTAAATTTAAATCCTTCAGACTTATAAACATCTATTCCTTCAAACTCAATTCCTCTAGCATGCATCTCTACTATAATCTCACATAGGGCAAGTTGAGTTTTTTCTCTTACATCAAGTTTTCCTTGTTCAGCAAGCTCTTTTCTTCTTTGATTTACTTCATTTATAGCTTTAAGCATTATATCTGAATCAAAATCATCAGCTTTCCTACTTAAATATGCTGCGTAGAAAGCAAGAGGATAGTGAACTTTAAAATAAGCAATACGCATAGCCATCATAACATAAGCAACAGCATGACCTTTAGGGAACATGTATTTAATACGTCTACATGACTCTATATACCAATCAGCTACATTATGTTCCTTCATAAGCTTTGAATATTCATCCCATTGCTCTACTTCTTTACTAGGCCTTCCCTTTCTTACAAATTCCATTATTTTAAAAGCTGTACCCTTTTCTATACCAGAATCTATAAGGAAGTTCATAATATCGTCCCTTACAGAAATAACTTCTGATAAAGTGGCTTTTTTTCCTTTAACAAACTCTTGGGCATTGTTAAGCCAGACGTCGGTACCATGAGATAAACCTGAGATACGAACTAATTCGGCAAATGTAGTAGGTCTTGTATCAATAAGCATTTGTCTAACAAACTGTGTTCCAAATTCAGGTACTCCATAGCTTCCTACTGTAGAACCAATTTGCTCAGGTGTTACTCCCAATGCTTCTGTATTTGAGAATAATTTTAAAGTTTCTTTATCAGCAAGGGGAACTTCTAAAATATCAACTCCTGTATATTCCTGCAAAAGTTTTATGGTAGTAGGGTCATCATGACCTAATATATCAAGTTTTACTAATTGTTCATCCATTACATGATAATCATAATGAGTTGTTATACTTGGATTTTTCATGTCATTTGCTGGTCTTTGTACAGCACAAAACTCGTAAATTGAGTTACCTTGAGGTACAACTATCATCCCTCCTGGATGTTGACCAGTAGTTTTTTTAGCACCTTCTACCTTTTTGGCTATTCTAGACATCTCTGCATTTTTTTTATTTATATCATGTTCTTCAAAGAATTTTTTTACATAACCAAATGCATTCTTTTCAGCAAGGGTAGAGATAGTTCCAGCTTTAAAAACATTTTCTTTACCAAATAATGTTTCACAATATCTATGTATTTCACTTTGATATTCACCTGAGAAGTTAAGGTCTATATCAGGAACCTTGTCTCCATTGAACCCCATAAATACCTCAAATGGTATAGCATGTCCATCTCTTTTGTATTTTTTACCGCATTTTGGACAATTTTTTTCTGGAAGGTCAACTCCAGCTCCCTCTTTGTCCATAAATTCAGAGTGCTTACAATCTGGATTGTCACAGATATAATGTGGATAAAGGGCGTTAACTTCTGTAATATCCATCATAAATGCAACTAACGAAGAACCAACAGATCCTCTTGAACCTACTAAATATCCATTATCTAAAGACTCTTTAACAAGTTTTTGAGCAGAAAGATACAATACTGAGAAACCATTACCAATAATAGCTTTTAATTCACGTTCTATTCTGTCTTCTACTATTTGTGGTAGAGGATTTCCATATATTCTATAAGCTTTCTCATAGGTCATTTCTCTACATATATTTTCAGCATTGTCGATTTTTGGTGGGTAGAAGCCACTTGGTACTGGTTGTACCTTTTCAATAGAATCTGTAATTTCCTTTGGATTTTCAAGTACTATTTCCTTTGCAACCTCTTCACCTAAATATGCAAATTCTCTAAGTAATTCATTTGTTGTTCTATAATAAAATTTATTATCTGTCATATATTGTTTTTTTCTAAATACACTTCCACTACCATATAGTAATACACTACGAACAATATAATCTTCTTCATCTAAGTAGTGTACATTTGACGAAGCAATAACTTTTTTGTTGGCTTTTTTAGCAAGGTCATAGAAAAATCTATTGGCTTTTTCTATATCTTCATAACCAGTAATAGTTCCAACTCCACCCTTTTCGATTAATTCATTATATGTTTCTCTAGGTTGAAGTTCTATATAGTCATAAAATTTGATTTGCTCTTGGAGAGAATCTAAATTGTATCTCATATAATCAGAGTATAATTCTCCTTCATTATTAAAATGCATACTTGAAGGAGCTCCAATTAATAAACCTTCTCTATACTCTTCTACTAAACTACGTGGTATACGTGGCTTTTTACCTCCATAATAATTTAGGTGACCTTCAGATGTGAGTCTATAGAGATGTTGAAGGCCTTTAGTATTTTTAACTAATAAAACAATATTATTAGTAGATTGTTTTTGTATATTTACAGGGAAAATCCCATCTAACTCATTGAGTTTTTTTGCACCTTTTTCTAAAAACATTTCAAGAAACTTTACAAAAACCCTAGCAGTAGCCTGTGAATCATCAACGGCTCTATGATGGTTGTCTAGAGAAACATCTAGCGCTTTTGTAACTGTTTTTAGTCCATATCCTCTTAGGTCAGGTAATAAATCCCTCGACCATTGCAAAGTATCTATAAGTGCTGGTTTATAATCTAAATTAAGATATTTATTACAATCTCTTTTTAAGAAACCAATATCAAATTTTGCATTATGTGCTACTAAGGTAGCATCTCCAATAAATTCCATAAATTTAGGAAGTATTACTTTTATAGTTGGAGCACTTGCAACCATGCTATTATCAATTCCAGTTAACTCTTGTATCTTCTCTGGTATAGGTTTCATAGGGTTAACAAATTCAGCAAAAGTATCGATTATACGAGTACCTTGTATCTTTACTGCACCAATTTCTATAATTTCACCTGCATGAGAATTTAGTCCCATAGTTTCAAGGTCATATACAACATAAGTTTCTTCATCTAAAAGGACATCTTTAGCATTTTCTACCATAGGTCTTTTGTCATCAACCATATAAGCATCACAACCAAAAATAATTTTCAAATCACTTCCTTTTGCAGCTTTATAAGCAAATGGGAAAGAGTGAACTACACCATAATCTGTAATTGCAATAGCCTCTTGTCCATATTTTATTGCACGCTTAACAAGATTTTTTGCATCTATGGCTCCTACCATTTCAGACATTTTTGTATGAGTATGTAACTCTATATGTTTAACTTCTGCTTTGTCCTCTCTTTCCTTCAATTTTGGAGGAATTTTATTAATGACAGTGGCAAAAACTATCTCTTCATGATTTTGATAAGTATCAATTTGCTTTTTACCTCTTACTTTAACCCACATATTATTTTTTAGTGGAACCTTTTCATTTTCTTTTGCAAATAACTTAACTGTTATTGAATCTTTGTAGTCAGTTATATTAAATATGAACAACTGTTTTTTAGTAGAAGTAATTCTAATATCAATATTGAAAACCTGTCCCTCTAAGATACAAGTTTCATTTTGATGTAATAGTTCGAATTCTTCAAAAGAACTGGTAGTTCCCTTTATTTCCCTACCATAAATAATATCTTCATTTTCACTTGTACTTGTTTTTTCAACTTTTTTATATTTCTGTTCTTCTTCCGCCATTTTCATAGCTTCAGCTTGTTTTTCAAGTATTAGATTCTGATGTTTTTCTTCTACTTCTTTTTCAAGTTCACCAATAATATTTGCAAAGTCACCAGTATGGAATTTGACTCTATAAGGCAAACCATAAGAATCAAGTGTAGCTTCAATTCTCTTATCAATTCCTGCATTAAGAAGTTGATCGATGGCTACTTGGCTTTTTAGAGCAATATAAACATTATTATCTTTCAACTGAGCTTCATAAAAAAATAAAAAAGTTTTGGCAACTGGTTTTATCTTTTTCAAATCACCAATTACTCTTTCAATAATAAGCTTTTTTTCATCATGATTAAAATCTTTTTCCTCTAGTTTACTTTTTAAAACTAAATCAGCTTCATCAAAGACCTTATAAAATCTATCTTCTATAATGTCTAATTCATTAAAATTTTGTGGATTTTCCACTAAACATAAAATTTGAATTTTTTTTTGACTTTCAGATACAATAACTTCTTGTATTTTTATATTTTTAACACCAAAATCTTCAAATGGGTTAATTTTTGGTATAATTTTTACAAAATCTCTTCGCATAAGTCCTCCAGATTTTTTATAATTTTCCTAATATTATAACATTATTTGTCCATGTTGGAAAGGGATATAAAATTAGTATTTGGATCAATATATTTGTAAGTAATAGTTAACTTTATAGTTCCCAAATTAATCTAAACTAAATATTAAATAAAAATTGAAAGAATATATTTAGTAATTAAACATGTGCATCTTGTATTGTGTAATTAAATGGGGAAAAAATAGAAATTTCTATTATTATTGAAGATAGAGAAAAGTAGTTAAAATGTTCACTATAGAGACTAAGTTTATCTATAAAAATTTAATAGAAAAAGAGAATTATTTTTCAAATTCCCTTTTAGCAATGTTTATTAATTTTCCATTTAAGTTATGTCCATATTCCCAGAAAGCAATTCCTTTTAAACCCATTTTTTTTACATATTCTGCTTTTGCTCTTATAGATTCAGAATCTTCATAACTTACTAAAATATCATCATTTTTTAGGTAAGGAACCATTGCTTTTTCATCCCAATATCTTTGAAATCCCATATCTATAAGCCCTTCTACCTTATCAAAACTTATTCCATCATGATATAGTATTTTTTTAAATGGTTGATATAATCCGTTATTTTTAGAATTTACCCCTTTCCATACTCTTCCATAAAGTGGTACACTGATTATTAATTTTTCCCTAGGAAGATTATTTTCAATAAAATAATTAACTATCATATCCACTGATGTATCATCTACTCCATACTTACTTTTATATAAGTTTGATATATGACCAGTTGTTGGAGTCCAACTACCATAAAAATCATATGAAAGTATTTTTACACTATCAACATAAGGAACAATTTTATCCATTTCTACCCAGTTTATATAATCTTTCATAGCTCCAGTAGCTATGGTAATACTAATATCTTTATTTAATTCAATTTCCAACATCTTTATTTTTTTATTTAATTCTTTTAATAAAAGAGTAAAATTTTCTTTGTCTCTCGATGATGATTTTATAGAGCCACCACCATTAACAGGATACAACCAGTTAATATCTATGCTATCAAAGTCATATTTACGAATTTTCTTTAGAACATTATCTAAAAACTTTTTTCTTAAATTTTTATTGGTAGCTACTTGAGAAAATCCGTCAGCTCCCCAGCCACCAATAGCCAAGCCTATCTTCATATTAGGATAATCTCTCTTTAATTTCCTAATTTCTCTAGAAAAATTAGAAAAACCAGCAGTATTATGTGCAGATGCGTCTACATCTAATATAAATATACTTCCATCTCTATTTATTCTAGCAAAAGCAACAATTAAATCATCGATTAAACTACCATCAATATCGTGATTGGACCAATAGTTTCCTTTTTTTCTTTCTGCATCAGTAAGTCCTAATGGCCATGTTCTTATATAAGTTGATATAATTGGCCTACTTAAGAGTGATAAACTAGATATCAAGAAATAAAAAACTAGAATTTTTTTCATACTTTCCCCCTTCACCTTTTTAATAGGATACCTTAATAATGAAAAAAATTCAAATGTCTTTAAGAAATTTTAATTACAATTTATCCTAATAATGTAATTAATTTTATTAAAAAAATACAAAAATAATAAAAAGAAGAAAGAATAAAACCAAAATTAGATTTAAATAAAAGAATATTTACTAAAAAAAAAAGTTTATAATAAGACTTTATCAATTAAAAAATTTGAAGAAAAGATAAAGTGATAATTTATCAACTTAATTTTGTCTTCTTAAAATAAGAAATTTGGAAAAGAGTAAAAATAAAAAAAACTCACTTTTGCAAGTGAGTTTAATTATCTCTAAAAGTATTAAGTTGCTGATTTTTATGATAGTTTTTTAAATATTCATTTGTCCCTTGATATTCATCATCATGGTCATCATGGGTAAATTCTAAATCATCTCTAATTCCTAGTAGATGAGCTATTTTTATTGGAACTTGTGCATTATCATAATAACCATTAAAAAATTCTGCTCCCTGTCCAATGGCACTAAGTGGTATTCTAATTCCTGTGTGAAGTTCAGTTGTCCATCCTATATTTGCTCTTAAAGCAATAATTTTACTTATAGCAAGAGCACTTTTACTATAGTATTTTCCATTGTCATTTTCTTTATTATCATCTGATTCATCATCCATGGCTTTTTCAAGGATTTCAAGCTCTTTTTTAGACAAGGTACCTAAACCATATTCATCTTCTAAATATTTAATAAATGCTTTTCTATCTCTTTGTAACTCTTGAAATTTATACCCTGCAACATCTTCTATAGAATGATTGCCTACTAATTTATCTAAATATAAATTGTATTCTTGTGTTGATTTATTTCCTTCAAAATCATTTAACCTTCCACCAAGAGTAAGACCTCCAGTTTCATGGTCAGCAGTTATTAAAATGAGAGTATCATTAGGATGTTTTTTATAAAAATCTAGAGCTTCTTTTATGGCATTATCTAACTCAAGTGTTTCATAAATTACCCCTATAGGATCATTTGCGTGAGCTGCATGGTCTATTCTTCCACCTTCAACCATTAGAAAAAATCCACTTTCCTTGCTTTTTTTATATAAAAATTCTATTCCTTTTTTTGTCATTTGATCTAAACTAGGATATTCATAAGACATAGCAGATTTCTCATCTCTATCAATTACATAGGGAATATGTGAAGAGGAAAATAAAGCTAAAACTTTATCTGAATTATTAAGATTGCTATCTAAAAATTTTTGAGTATCCCTTTCACTCAAAAATATATCGTAACCTTTTTTATTAAATTTTTCTAAAAGCCCCTTGTCTGTTCTTTTTGACTTTAATCCCAATTGATTTTCTTTTGAGACAAAGTGTCTATATCCACCACCAGCTAAAAAATCTACACCAGAATTTAAATAATCAAAGGCTATCTCGTTTTCTTTACTTCTCGAATCTTGGTGGCTAGCAAATGATGCAGGAGTCGCATGTGTTATACGTGTAGAAGTTATAAGACCTGTACTAAATCCGATATTTTCTAAGGCTTCTATAATTGTAACTTTCTTTTTCTTCATACTGTCTACTCCAATGGCACCATTATATGTTTTGTAACCACTTGATAAAGCTGTTGCTGCTGCTCCTGAATCAGTTATTAAAGAATCTGATGAATGCGTTGAAATATTTGCTGCTACAGGTAAAGTGTGCATATATAAATTTTCTTTTTCACCTAAAATAGTATTTTTATAGTACTCTGTTAAACTTCTTTGAGCCATTCCCATACCATCTCCAATAAATAAAAAAACATATTTTGGTTTTTTTTCCTCTTCTACTTTCACCTTTACTTGATTATTAGAACAAGCAAAAAATAAAGATGTTAATAAAATACTTGAAATAATTACTTTTAATCTTTTCATAAATCTCTCCCTTACTTTTTTATATAGGCTATTATAGACCTTTTGTGTAAATTTATTATTTAAATTA
Source organism: uncultured Fusobacteriaceae bacterium (assembly GCA_964517235.1). GTDB lineage: Bacteria > Fusobacteriota > Fusobacteriia > Fusobacteriales > Fusobacteriaceae > CAZFBB01. The sequence continues at coordinate 593 of CAZFBB010000116.1, read as the reverse complement.
TGTAAAAAAAAGGAAAATTTTTTAAATGAAGAAGATTAAATGAAATCTAAAAAAAATACAACTTTATATAAATTTTAGAACTTTTATTTTTTATAAACTAATATTTTTTTCTGTTTCATAATCAAATATATGACATTTATTCATGTCAAACCAGAAATCATAATTAATTCCATATGTTAATTCGTTACCTTTGTCCGATGGTATTCTTGCAGTGTATTGATGCTTTCCAATTTGGAAATAAACATAAATTTCATTTCCCATTTGCTCAACAACAGATACTTGACCTGTTATTAGGTTGTTATCTTCTCTTGAATCTTTATTTAAGATATTCTCTGGTCTAATTCCAAACCATATTTTTTTACCATTATAGCCTCTTATATTAGGAGCTTTATCTTGTGGTAGAAGAAGTTTACTATTATCTACATGTATAAATACATTTTCCCCTTCTACTTCTACACTTCCTTCAACTATGTTCATTGCTGGAGAACCGATAAATCCTGCAACAAATTTATTTTCTGGTTTATTGTATAAGTTTAAAGGAGTATCAACTTGCATTATTTTACCAAAGTTTAATACACAAATTCTATCTCCCA